>CAZDAA010000043.1:0-5911 GCA_964503555.1 uncultured Candidatus Nitrosopelagicus sp. | reverse complement strand
ACTGGACTCCGGCAATTCACCGCCAAGCTGAAGATAGATTACATAGAATTGGACAAAAAAATACAGTTTTTGCTTATTATTTAATTGGTAAAAGAACGCTTGATGAACATGTTGCTAATATTTTAGTGGATAAAAGTTATGAGATTGATGCTATAATGGATGAGAGTCATGATTCATACGAAAATGAAGAAAAAGCTAAATTAATCCTTGCACAAATTCATGATAAAATTCACACTAAGTAAGGACATACACTAGACAATCAAAAAAATAATGAATGTTCCTAGCCCTTACCTATTCGGAACATTTTTGTGCTACACGTAGGGCAAGTACCTTTTGTTGCTGGCTTACCATTCTTGAGGGTCACAGCAGTAGCACCAGTCATTTCTCTTTTCGTTCTACATTTGACACAATAACCTGTTGTCATGTGAAGAGGAGGCACATAGAAGTATTAGCACGACTTTGTTAACCAGAATTAACATAATTGTGACTGTCATTAACACAGAATTAACCAATTTTAATAGCAATAAGAGATCAATTAGCAAATAATCAAATAAAACATAACTAACTAACTGAAATATCGATGAAATACAAAGTAATTCAATATTTCTCCATCATTTTGATCTTATTGATACCTGTTAATGTATTTGCTGATTCTGTAAACATTTCAGTGGATCTTCCTATATTCACTGATAATGATAAAATTGTAATTTATGGAAATGTTTCAACTGAAACCACACTGCAAGTGATGATTGTTGATCCCAGTGAAATGATTATACTGGATGAAAATATCACTGTATCACCTGGAGATTTTACATATGATATAGTAATTGGTGATTATGATCTAAATCGTAGCGGACATTATGACATATCTGTGGTTTCTGGTAAATCAAAAATCGTAGAACAGTTCTTCTATGATTCAGGTTATAATGTTAACCCAATGAAGGTAGACGGTGCACTAGAAAGTTTAGCAGAATCTGATCTGATAATTGTTTTTGCTGTTGCGGTTGCTATAATTATTAGCGTACTAATTTTTCTCGCACGGGATTCAATATTTAGGAAAAAAACTGAATATGACACTGAGGAGTGGGCATCAAAAAAGAATAGGGATTATGAAAAATATCACTCCGAATGGATGAGTGATGAGATTAGTTTTGAGCGTAAAGGGAAAAACAAACTTAGCGATGAAGATTTTAGAAAATCATTACAGAGTAACAATCTTCTTGATTATTATGTAATTTTACAGATAGAAAAAACTGCTAGCCAAGACGAGATAAAAAACCAGTTTAGGAAGCTTGCAAAAAAATGGCATCCAGATAGGAAGCAAGGTGATGATGCTGAGAAGAAAATGGCTGATATAAACATGGCATATGAAGTTCTTTCAAATCCACAACGAAGAAAGATGTACGATCAACATTTTTCTAAAAATTAGAAATATCTGTGTAAAAACAAGAAATATTTGTGAAAATTTAAGTATATTTTGATGTATTCTATTATATGAGTTTAGAAAAAACTTTCAATGCAGAGCGCCTTTACAATCATATCGTTCATTATTACATGGATAAGAAGGGTGTTTCAAAAGAAGACGCTAATAAAATTGCACAAAGTGTAATCACACGAGAACTTAAGCGCTATGTTTGTAAAGATACCAGATGTGGTCATCTGTCATATGATCATATAAAAAATCAGAGTACGTGTACCATTATTGACTGTCAATGTACAAAATTTGTTAAATAGATAACTGACATAACTCAATCGGTACGTAGTTTGGAATCAATTGATCAATTATCTAAGATAGGAAAAAAACAGTTAGAAGATGGACAATATGAAAATGCATTAAATTCATTTGAAGAAGCAATATCTCTCAATCAAAATGATCCAGATTTATGGAACATGAAGGGCATTGCATTAAGAAGTCTAGGACGCTACAATGAAGCAATAGAATGTTTTAACAAATCATTGGAAATTGATCCACGCGATAAAAATTCATCATAGCAAAATCACAAAAATTCTACAGCAGCTACTCCAAAATAATATCCAATGAATATTAGTGTCATACTCCAACCACATGAACCTAAAATTGTATATGCAAGAAACTTCGGTAGTTTCATCTTTAACAATCCAGCTGGTATTGAAACCATTTCTCTAAAAACAGGTATCATCCTACCAAATAGAACTGCTTTATCACCATATTTTTGGAACCATTGTTCAACTTTTACTAGTTTTTTTTCAGAAACTTTGACATATTTTAAATATTTTAGTAGTGCAGTTCTACCCAATTTTAATGCAATTAGATAAATCACAGTTGAACCAACTGATGCACCAAGACCACCTAGAATTCCCAATAAAAATAACTCAAATAGTCCAAGACCATTCTGTGATGCAATAAATCCAGCTGTTGGAAACACAGCCATAGTTGGTATTGGTGGAATTATTGTTTCAATTAATGCGGCAAGAAATACTCCAACATATAGATAATCTGCTATTAGCATGGTTACAAATTCAATAAGTGATTCAAGAGGCATAAGTTTCTATCAAATTTTTGTACTGTTTATACTTTCGTAAGCTTTTGTCAATTATTAGCTCAAGTTAGAATTTATTATTTCATTATATTATTATGAAATATTGAAGCGTAAGATCTTAGATATGCTAGAAAATGCAAATCAATTGGCTGAAGATGGGAAATATATTCAGGCACTAAAATATTACAAAAATATTTTACAAATTGAGCATGATAATATTGGAATTGTTATTGATTATGGCGTTACATTGCAAAATTTAGAACTTTATCATGAAGCATTAGAAGTCTATGATAGAGCTTTATGCCTTCAGCCAAAAAATACTAGTGCATTAATTAACAAAGGTTCAGTTTTACATGCATTAGGAAAATACACAGATGCAATTACATGCTATAATATTGTATTGAGTATTGAAAAAAATAATCCAATCGCATTAGCATACAAAGGACTTTGTATTGCAGAAGCTGGAAATATTCAACTAGCAACAAAATATTTCAAAAAAGCATTATCAATTGATGCTGAATTTGAATTAGCAAAAATTAGTATCAATACTGCAAAATGCATGATGAAATCACACTAAAGTAATCTGATACAATTAAGTTAGATCTCTGTATAGTTTTCTTCGTATTTCTCAAAAAATTCTTTATGTCTAGATTCTAAATGTATTTTTAATTTTTCCATATTCTCAAATAGTTCATGGCATAGGTAACATTTTGGTTTATTTTCATCAATTAATGGTAGAACCATCTGGTTTTTCCACTGATCCTCTACTTATTTATTTAGATATGATTCATGCAAATTATGCTAGAAAAATTAGTGGGTGAGTCAAGAGCACTGGAACGTGCCATCGCTGGTGAATCTTTGAGTATGCAGGATGGGATGGAATTAATGAAATACGACGATCTTTACACAATTGGTGTAGTAGCTGATGCAATACGCCAAAAATTTGTTGGGAATAAAGTTACTTTTACTTCATCATCATATCTGAATTATACTAATGTTTGTGCTGCAAGCTGCCAGATATGCGCATTTTACAGAAAGGAAAATGATAATGATGCTTATACATTAACACTAGAACAAATTGAATCTAGAGTATCAGCTGCAAAGTCTATGGGTGCAACTGAGATGCATATTGTGGGTGGATTTCATCCAAAACTATCTTTGGATTATTATGAATCGATGATGAAGATAATCAAAAAAAATCATCCTGAATTAAAAATTAAAGCATTTACAGCTGCAGAAATTTTCTTCTTCGCTAAACTGACAAAAAATTCTGTAAAGGAAGTCTTATCTCGACTAAAGGATTCTGGACTTGATTCATTACCTGGTGGTGGTGCGGAATTATTTCATCCAGAAATAAGAGAAAAAATTGCACGTGGGAAATGTAGTGGCCAAGAGTGGTTAGATACTATGGAACAAGCCCATAATCTTGATATCAAAAGTAACGCTACAATGCTATATGGTCATGTAGAAAAACCTGAACATATTGTTGATCATTTACTAAAGATTAGGGATTTACAGAAAAAAACAGGTGGATTTTTAACACTCATTCCACTCAAGTTTAGTTTAGAAAATACTGAACTTGAGCAAAATAATATGTTAAATCAAGAATGTTCATCAATTTATGATTTGAAGGTAATTGCATTATCACGTTTGATGTTGTCTGGCTATCTGAACAATATTTCAGTCTATTGGGTTGCAGATGGGAAGAAACTTGCGCAAATTGCATTATCTCATGGCGGAAATGATCTTGTTGGCACAGCATTTTCTGAAGAGGTATATCGTGCAGCTGGAAAGTCAACCAATTCATCACTTTTAGATCTTGTCCAATTAGTCAAAGAAATTAAAAGAAAACCGGTACAGCGTGATACATTTTTTAATACTATCAAAGAATTTTGAGCTTACACTGATGGTTTTTTTTGGATTTTTTCAGCACCGCCTTTTCGTCTTCGTCTTGCACCAAAACTAATTAGTATTAATAAAAATCCAAAACCTACTAGTATTCCTGACAATAAACGGTAATCAGAATTTTCACGTTCTGCAAGTATTAAGTTTAATTTTTCATCTTCAGTCATATCAGCCTTACCAATTGGGACTGATTCTGTCAGATACCAAGAAATTGTAATACCGACTACAATCATAATTGTACCACCAATTAACATTCGTTTATCAATCAGCAACTTGTTTACTATTGTTTTGACTATAATATAATTTTGTTATGGTTATTTGTATAAATCAAATTCAGGTTTTCGTTTTTGTATTTTTACTTCTTTAATTATAGCCTGTATCACTTCTGGATGATTATATGTCAGGTGACGCATAAATTTGGCTGAAATTTCATTTCTTTCTGCATCTTCAAATTGTAAGGAATCCTCAGATGATAATTCAGCAATAAATGAGTTGCATTCATCGCACAATTCAAAATCAAGAAATAACTTCATGAACACAATAATTTGAAATTATTAATAAATATCTCGACTGAAATGATCTTCTCAATGATTACTTGGTTAAGTCTTCATCAATTATTGATAAAAGTCCGGCAAAATCATAGATCGATATATTCTGGGTATCTAATTTTGATTTCAACGATCAGTATACGTATGTTTTAGTTATAAAACCCGCGAATAATTCATTCATTTTTTATTCATTTGAAAATTATGCAATTTTTAGATTAACCTTTGGAAGTAGATTTTTTTCTACAGCCAATTCAAAAATTTTTTTGATAGATTTTTCACCATTTTCGCCCATGTTCACAGTCACATCATTCACGTACATTTTTACAAATTTTTCAATCAAACCTCTTGGTTTTCCTCTACCATATTTCATTGCATATTCTATTGCATCATCAGTATGTTTGAGACCAAATTCAATAGATTCCTGTAAGAATTTATCAAATTTTTTGATAGTTTCCAATCCAAAGCTATCCCTCATGACATTGATTCCTAGGGGAACAGGAAGACCATTAGTGATTTTATTCCACCATTCACCAGTATCCAAAACTTTGATGATACCTTCATTTGAATATGACAATTGTGTTTCATGAATAACCAATCCAGCATCAACTTTTCCATTTTTTACTGCAGTTGGTATGTCACTGAAATTCATTTCAACATAATCAAACTTACCAATCATTAATTGTAAAAGCAAAAATGCTGATGTCATTTTTCCTGGAATTGCAATTTTTGCATTTTGTAGTTCATTTATTGTCATTTCTTTTGTTGCAGTAACAATTGGGCCATAACCAATACCAAAACTTCCACCACTACGTAGAATTGTATATTCAGGTATGTGTGCACAAGCATGAACTGAAACTGCAGTGACATCAAGTTTTGGTGATACTGCTTTACGATTAAGATTTTCAATATCCTCGATCACATGAGTTACCGTAAAATCAG
>CAZDAA010000042.1:0-6017 GCA_964503555.1 uncultured Candidatus Nitrosopelagicus sp. | reverse complement strand
ATTATTTGTGCTGATTTAACTGATGAGAAATTACAGAAAGCCAAGGAGATGGGAGCTGATCATACTATAAACACCAAAGATTCTGAATCTTTCAAAAATATTATGTCAATCTGTAATGAAAAAGGTGCTGACAGCATAATTGATTTTGTTAATGCACCACCTACTGTCAAGTTGGATCTTTCTGTTATTAGAAAACGTGGTAATATCGTTCTCGTTGGTTTATTTGGTGGTGCGGTAGATTTGCCACTAGTCTCAATTCCATTAAAAGCAATCACAATACAAGGAGCATATACGGGAAACTATAATGATATGATCGAACTTGTTGATTTGGCTAAACGTGGTATCATAAAACCTATTGTTTCAAAACATTATTCCATGGATGAAGCAAATACTGCCCTAGAAGATCTAAAAAATAGAAAAGTTATTGGTCGTAGTGTAATCAATCCTTGAATTGGGTTGTAAGTCCCAAGCGAAGGAATTGAACCTTCGACAACCCGGTTTCTGTATGCCTGATAGGCTGGAATTCAGTTTAGCCTAAAGCCAACTACTACAGCCGGAAGCTCTACCAGGCTGAGCTAGCTTGGGACAACATTCCGAATCATTATGGCATTAAAAAATTATCGGATGTAATTTATTCCATGAAATGGAAGTAATATGATTAAAATAAGTAGGTTATTTTGAATGCTATTGTATTGGAACCAACTCATAAAAAGATCGGCTATGTCTGTGTACCCTATAAACATGATAATTTTTCAGTCTCTGTGAAGGATGATTGGGCATCATCAAAAAATTTTAGTTCAATTTATTTTGTTACAGCTACTTTCGCAGACGACATAAAACCATATTTTCCATCATCAACCAACCATTATCTTTTGGGTAAATTCAATGATGATGCAGATATTATCAAAAACCATAAAAAATTCATAAATGATAGCCCATCATTTGTTTTTTCGATCAACGATGAACTTTTTGAGAGAAACATTAAACAGATACAAAGATTTGTTTCGATTTATTACGTGGAATTTGACGATCAAGAAGCTGTATCTGATATTTCCAATGTAATTGTGAAAAAAGATAGGATTCAACAAGCTGGTTTTGCACATTTGAACGTTTTTTGTGAAAACAAACCAAAATTTACATTCCCATACTCAGATCGCATAATAATTTTGGAAGTGGCAGATGATAGAAGCCCACAAAGTATTTGTAAATATTGTGAAAAGACACGTCAAGATATATCCAGAAAGGGTGTAGTTATGAATAATCTTGTTAGTTTTTCACTCCTTGAGAAATTGAAATAGAAAAGTTCAAAAGCTGCTCAGATTAATTTTTTACATGAGTAAACCTACTGAATTAGGATCATTAAAAATTGGTTCTTACATATTACTTCCTGTATCAGATCAACCAACAGGTGACCCATGTCGTATTACAGAATTTGACACAAGTAAACCTGGGAAACATGGTGCAGCCAAAGCAAGAATTGTCGGTGTAGGAGTTTTCGATGGACAAAAACGACCACATGTAGGTCCGGTTAGCATGCAGGTACATGTACCTTTGATTGATAAAAGGGCTGGGCAAATAATTTCAGTTACAGGTTCCAATTTTCAATTGATGGATTCTGAAACATTTGAAACTCTTGACGCTGACTTGGTTGACGAGGAAATCGAAGGAAAGTTGCAACAAGGTCAAGATATTGAATATTGGAATGTCATGAGTCGAATTAAAATAATGCGTATTAAATCATCATAACTTGGATGCTGATGATGATTGGAAAAGCCATCTGAATTCTGATGAAGGTTATGAGATATGAAGCATCCTTACTTTCTATATTTACACAAAAAATGAAATATCCTTTTGAATTAAATCATCTAGTATGAAATTAGCATCCCTATTTTCAGGTGGAAAAGATAGTGTGTATTCTATTTACAAAGCAAAGCAGATGGGGCATAGTATAGAATGTTTGATTACAGCCTTTCCAAAATCTTCTGAGAGTAAACTATTACATTTTCCAGCCATAAAATTAACAGAATTGCAGTCAAAAACAATGAAAATTGAACAGATCACCTCAGAATTAAATTCTGATGAAACAGTAGAACAAATGAATGCCCTTGAAATATTAATAGAAAAAGCAAAGAAAGATTTCCAAATTGAGGGAATAGTACATGGCGGTATATCTAGTAAATTTCAAAAAAAATCTTTTGAAAATATATGTCAAAAAAATAACCTAAAAATAATTACTCCTTTATGGATGACAAATCCAAAAGAGTACATGAATGAACTTATCAACTCTGGGTTCAAATTTATTTTAATTAGTGTATCATCTGATGGATTGGATGAATCATGGTTAGGAAAAATTATTTCCAGTTCAGATCTGATAAAGATATCTAATTTATCTATGGAGTATGGATTTAATCTAAATTTTGAAGGTGGTGAAGCAGAAACGTTTGTAATTGATTGTCCACTTTATTCACATCCTATTCAGATAAATAAATCAGAAAAAATTTGGGATGGATATAGAGGAGTATTAAAAATTGATGATGCAAATTTAGATTACGCTTCAAAACAAAATAACGTATAATAGTTTATACATGGTGTTTTTTAAGGAATCTCAATATGGAAACAGGTACCGTGAAATGGTTTAACCAAACAAAAGGATTTGGTTTCATCGAACGAGAAAACTCTGAAAAAGACCTCTTTGTTCACAAGACAGAGGTTGAGGGTTCAATTCGCGATGGAGACAAAGTTGAGTTTGAAGTTGGAGAAACCGAAAAAGGCCCAAACGCAGTAAAAGTAAAAGCAGTAGAGTAAGATTAACAATTTTTTAGTAAATTTTCTTAATTTCTATAAAATAACTAACTTTACAATATCCATTTTTTTTAAAAGTCCCTAATGATAATGTGGCCTAATACATATTACAAGGAATTCCCAATTTATTTCAAATTACAAAATAAAATAATAAATAATTATTGTTTCAAATAGGACATTATTTTTGGATGACATAAGATCGAACTATGTGCAGCAGAATCTGTTCCTATTCCATAACTGACTGTAGAATCACCAACAAAGAAAAGACCCTTTATGTGTGATACTTCGTGCGGCATTTTATTTTTCCATACTAATCCTGGTTTCTTAACCACAGACTCCACTAAACTCCATGCTTTTGGTCTTTCCCATAATAACACTCGTTGAAATTCTGGATAGATAACATTCAACTCATTCTTCATTTTTTCTGTAATTTCTTTAATTTTTTTACTACTTTTTGCTTCTTCAGCACGTACAGGTGTACCAACCATCATAAGATGTTCGCCTGGTGGAGAAACAGATGATGTAATATTTGAAATAAAGAATATTCCCTTTGAAATATAGTTTTTTCCTACGGGAAAAACTACCTGTCTTGTATCAATTTTTTTAGATAGAGCAAAATGTACTTCTATAACTGATGTAGTTTGGTTTAATCTATTCACAGACTCTAAAAAGTTCTTGTCAAATACACTATCATCAAATAATTGGTTTATCGCCAAATATGATGGAAAAGTAACGATTACACATTCACTAGAAACAAATTGTCCATCAGCAAGAGTTATTCCTTTTACTTTATTATTTTCTATTTCAATTTTTTTTACTTGTATTCCTAAGTTTATTTTTGAACCTTTTTTTATGGAGTATTCTGCAAATAATTTTGCAATTCTATCATATCCTCCCATATCCGGATACCCAAATTCACTGGTGCCACCTTTAAACGGATTAGCACGAATAATCGTGCGGGTAAATTCACCTAATGATATGTTTTCCGTAGTATCTGCAAATGCCAACATGCATATTGCATCAAAAAAAGATTTTGATGCAGTATCCAGTTTTTTCGTTACTTCTGTAAGGCTTGTTTCATCAAGACGCTCTGTTTTTTCAATACTAGTGAACGCCATAGGCAATAAAATTCTAAGTAGTGAGAGCCTACTACTGAACGGTATCAATGTTAGTTGTAAAACATCCATAATCCCTTTTGGATATTTATGAAACCTATATCCATCATAAAATGCAATATCATATACATTTGCAAGCTTTAAGTTTTCTACCATGTTTATTTTTTCTAGAATTTCATAAATCTTTGATTTTTTATAGAATGGCATTATATGAAATCCGTTGTCTAATAGATGTCCATTATGAATTGATGTAGCTGTTCTACCACCTACTTGAGAAGATTTTTCATAAATTGTAGAATCTATATTTTCATGAGCAAGTAAAGCAGCGGTTGATAATCCACTTACTCCTGCACCTATAATCAATACAGTTGAAGACATTAACTATTAGCATTTCCTCTTTTACTTCTTGATTTGGTACGAAGTTTCACATTGCAGCACGGACATCTAAAATCTTCTATATCCATAAATATCGCACATTCAGTACATCGTTTTAGTCCAGAAGAATATTTTTCCTTGTTTTGTAATGATGTATGTTTTAACTGTAAACAAATTCCCTTACAACTGATTCCCAATTTATTTTAACACCTGTTTTACAAGTTGAACAACTTTTTGGAATGATGTTGATTCGATATATTCTACGCCAGGTATTTTTTCTTGATCAATTGTGGCTTGTCCTCCTACTAGTATTGGTGTTTTCGTTTTTTTGATCTTGTCAATCATTCGTTTAGCAGATTGTAGATGGTCGATTAAAGTAATTGATATTAAAACAAGATCAGGCTTTTTTGATTCTATTTGATTTAGTATAGATTTCACTGGTACAGAAGGTGCCAAATTGATTATTTCGTAGCCCCTTATTGAAAGAAATGTTTCCAACATCAAACATGGTATAACATGATTTTCAGAATAGGGAGTACAAATCAATATAGTTTTTTCTTTAGTAATTCTTGGTTGCATTTCTTTTTTTATAATTTCTAATAGGCGTACAGTAGTATTACTGGCGATATGTTCCTCCCCAACATCGAGTTTTTTTGAATCCCACATATCACCAATTGTGTATAACACAGGTCGTAAGATATTTTGATAAAAAGCAGATAATGTATTGTCTTTTGTAAATTCCTTATAGATACGATAAACCTCATCTATTTCCCCATGTATTAGTAAATCAAAAAAATTCTTTTTGATTTTTTCTACATATTTTTCACGATTTACTAAATCATTATTTTTCTTAGAACCAAGAAATGTTATGACTGATGATGAATTTCTATATTCATCCGGAATATCTGATAATATAATATTAGATGTTTTTCCTAAATATTTGATAGTTTTTTGTATTGGTGTTTTTTTCTCAGAATTCCATTTATTTTCTACAAGATATGTGTATGAATTACCCTTTACAATTTTATGCCGTAGAAATACCATATTATTTTACAGTTAGTTCTAGAGGTATGGAAATATTTCCATATGGCTCGTTAATTTTTAGAAAATATTCACTCGATGAATCATAATACCATCGATCATATTGTTTTTGTGGGGTAGGACCATAACTGATTTTAATAATGTATATATTATCAGGAAGCATTGCTAATCGTCCTGTAGGTATATCATTTGCAGCATATTTCCATGAGTTTTTTCCATCAGTAAATGTCATGTTGCATGATTCTGGACCGCTACAGTATAATGAGTGAATCTCAGTATCTGTATTTCTCATTACTAAAACTAATTCTACAAATGAATTACCAGATGGAGATATTTCTACTAATGCAGGTTTGTAGTAAAAGTTGACCGGACCAGCTTCATATTTATTCGCTTCCATCATTAATTCGATTATTGCTAATTGTTTTTTAAATTTAGATTCACATAAGTAAATATCAGCTTCTGTATTTTTTTGTTGGCATTCATCTATTTTAGATTTCAATTTTTTGGATTCATTAATTAATTCAGGATCAGCATTGGAAGACACGTTAGATTTTTCAGGAACAACTTGCTCAGTTTGTGGAATAGTCATAATTCCAACTTTAATTAGGTGTTGAATTGCGTTCACGAATGACCCATCATCAATAGTTCCATCAGCCCACCAACCTGCAGTATTCTTTATCCAAC
>CAZDAA010000041.1:0-6033 GCA_964503555.1 uncultured Candidatus Nitrosopelagicus sp. | reverse complement strand
CGTCATATTGATGCACGTGAGGGAAAAACAAGACATTCATTTCGTGGAATAGGACATACAACATATCTTGCTTATGCGAGAAAGTCATTTTTTGATATAAAACCAGTAAAAAAATCAAAACTGGTTAAGACAAAAACTGTAAGTAAAAAGAAAGTTTATTCATCAAAAAAATAAGGAGATGTGTTGTCTGTAATCATTACATCAAAACTGGTAAAAGAATTCATACCTATACGAAAATCATCCTCTAGGAAGGGAGACAATGGTAAGGTATTGGTTCTCGGTGGCAGTTACATCTATCATGGTGCACCAGCTTTATCATCTCTTGCTGCATTGAGGACAGGTGCTGATCTAGTATACACATGTGTCCCAAAAATTAACGTTCAATCCACTCGTGCTGTTTCACCCAATCTTATAGTAATTCCCTTAGCTGACTCGAAACTAACTCGTGGTGCAGTGAATAAATTACTAGGGCAAATTCCTAGTGATCTAGACTCATCTACTATAGGCATGGGTCTTTCAATACAAGATCCTGAAGCATTGAAGCTTTTGGTTAAATCATTACTTGATAGAGATGTTCGACTTTCACTTGATGCTTCTGCATTGGTAAATTACATTCTACCACTTTTATCTGGAAAAAATGTAATTGTCACTCCACACCCAGGCGAGTTCAAAAGGATGTTTGGTGAGGTTCCACCAGAATCAAAAAAGTCTCGTATTGCAATGGTTGAAAAATTTGCAAAGAAACATTCAGTTACAATTATTCTAAAGGGCTCAACCGATATAATTTCTAACGGTACTACCACATATCTTAATCCAAAAAATATTCCTGCAATGACAGTTGGTGGAACAGGTGATATCCTTTCAGGCATCATAGCTGGAATTCTTGCACAAAATAGAGACGTACTTGAATCTGCAGTTACTGCAACATACTTTAACGGACTTGCAGGGAAAATGACTCAAAAGAAATTTGGGACACATATGACTGCAACAGATTTACTTGATGTTTTACCCATTGTCATGAAATCATTTGATAAAATAAAATGAGTGTAAAAAAAGTTCTTCAGCATATTGACAAAAATATGAATACATTTGTCAATGATCTCTGTATTTTAATACAACAGCCAAGTGTTTCAGCTAAAAACCAGGGAATCAAAAAATGTGCAAACCTTGTAAAAAATATGTTAAAAAAATCAGGCATAAAAGCTGAAATTTTGAGTACAAAAAACTATCCACCTATTGTTTATGGTGAGATAAAATCAAAGAATAACCCACACAAAACTTTGTTATTTTATAACCATTATGATGTTCAACCAGTAGAGCCAATTGATCTTTGGGATGATGATCCGTTTAGTGGAAAGATAGTTGGTAATAAAATCTATGGAAGAGGATCATCTGATGATAAAGGAGAAATGATTACACGCATAAAGGCGGTTGAATCATTTCTAAAAGAAACTGGAGATGTTCCATGTAACGTAAAATTTGTTATAGAGGGTGAAGAAGAAACAGGTAGTGCACATATAGAACAGTATCTAAAAAAATATAAGAAAAAATTTTCATGTGATGGGATAATTTGGGAATTCGGTCATGTCGATAATAAAGATAGGCCAATAATAGATCTTGGAATGAAGGGTTTGCTGTATGTAGAGTTATCGTTACGAGAATCTAATATGGATTCTCATTCAAGTTTGGCTGTCTTGATTAAAAATCCTGCTTGGCGTTTAATAGATGCACTGAAAACACTTCGTGATTCATCAGGAAAAATTTTGATAAAAAACTGGTATAATGAAGTAAAATCATTAAGTAACGAAGATATCAAAATCTTGAAGTCTTTTCCATTTAATGAGGTTGAATTCAAAAAAGAATTTGGAATCAAGCAATTTTTAGGAAATAAGAAGGGGCTTGCTATAAAAAAATCACTTGTAGCGGAACCAACTTGTAACATAGCGGGTATTGTTTCTGGTTATCATGCTGAGGGCGCAAAAACTGTAATTCCAGCAGAGGCACGTGTAAAAATTGATTTTAGACTTGTACCGAATATGGATCCAAAAAAGCAAGAAATTAGATTAAGAAAACACCTAAAATCTAAGGGTTTTGGAGATATCAAAATTAAAGTATATCACGGCGAAGCAGCTGCAAGAACTGATCCAAAACATCCATTTGTTACTGATGTGACATCTGCAGCTAGTAAGTCATTTGGAAAATACATACTGAGTGTTTCGAGTGCCGGAACTGGTCCAATGCATTCATTTACTAAAATATTGAACGCTCCTGCTATTGCTATTGGATCTACGCATGTTTTCTCACGTATTCACTCTCCGAATGAATATACACGCATAGATCTATTAAAAAAGGCTACAAAATGTATGTGTATTATACTAGAAAACTTTTCCAAATCTAGATGAGGTTTTAAAAAACCTTCTCGTAATGACTTTTATTCTTCTCTAAAACTCCTTGATTTATGACTGCGATGTATATGCCAGGTGCTACTGCTGTTGGTATTACGTATAATGATGGAGTAGTATTTGCAAGTGAGCGTAGAATTGCTTATGGAAATTTTCTTGTCAGTAAAACAACGAAAAAAACTTTTGTAATAACTGATAAGGTGGGTGCCACTTGTGCTGGGTTAGTGGCAGATATGCAGATTCTTTCATTACAAGTAGCTGCACTAGCTAAAATTAGGAAAATGGAAATTAAACGAGATGTTCCACCAAATACAGTAGCAAAAATGATGTCTAACATGATGTATGAACGTAGATTTTTTCCATTATTAACACAAGTAATTGTAGGAGGATTGGTTGATAAACCAACGATATACACTCTGGATCCTCTGGGTTCTGTATTACCTGATGAGTATGCGGCAGTTGGAACAGGGGCTGAAATGGCATTAGGTGTATTGGATCCACAATACAAAAAACAGATGAATGAAGAAGAAGCAGTTAATCTTGCTGTAAAGGCTGTTCGCTCTGCAAGTCTAAGAGATTCAGCGAGTGGTGATGGTATTGACGTTCTAATAATCAATAAAAATGGTGTAAAAGAAGTGTCAGAAAAAATTCTTGCTACAAGCTAAGTTCTTTTCCAATCTCCCAAAAATTATCAGAAATATAATGCATATTTTTTATCACTTCGCCTTTTTTAGCTTCTTTTAATTCATCACTTGACATTTCCGCAATCCCTACTGCTAAAAATTTTTGTTGCGATTCTTCGATTACACATACTATATCTCCTTTCTTAAAATCTGAAAAGTCTTTGATACCAGGTCTCATTATATTAGCCCCTTTACATACAAATTGAATTGCTCCCATATCAACCACAACATTAGGAAATTTTTTTAAAATGGATGTTTCGCTCAAAAAGGGTAAAATATCATTCCCAATCATTATAGCAGTAACATCATTAGATGTAATGATTATTTCATTGTCTGATATATAGTGAAATCTGATATTCTTTTGTTTAGATAATTTTACATTCCATTGTAAATTAATCTGATCAAGTATTTCAGCAGTTTTGCTTTTTGAGATTAGATTGGATTTCAAATCTTCACAATCTCATTTCGTATATCAATTAAATCACGCAAAATTGAACTTGCGGTCTCAATGCCTCCTGCACCTCTGCCTATGATAGTTTGAGTTCCTGAATGTTCAGAAGTAAAAGAAATTGCATTTAGTGTTCCACTAACACATAATGGGTTATCAAATGGTAGTTCTTTTGGCTTAACTATCAATCCATTATCACAAGATGCAATTAATTTTATTGCAGAATTATTGGCTGCAGCCTTTTTTATATCATCACTATCAATTTTTCGTATGCCTATACATTTTATTTCAGGCATAGTTACTTTCATACCCATAATCCAATTTGCTAAAATCACGAGTTTAGCAGCAGCATCAAGCCCATCAAGATCTAAGGATTCATCAGCTTCAACATAACCTCTATTTTTGGCGTCATTCAACGCATCCTTGAATGACATCCCATTTGTCATATTAGTTAGAATGTAGTTAGTTGTTCCATTTAGTATACCATCAAATGAAATAATCCGTTCACCCTTCAAACTATTTTTTGCATAGTCTAAAATTGGTGTACCACCACCAACTGTTCCACTGAAACGAAAAATAACATGATTGTAGGTAGCCAGTTCCATCAATGAAGGAAATGCAAGTGCAAGAGGACCCTTGTTTACTGAAATTACATGCATTCCATGTTTCATGGCGTTAATAATATGTGACATACCAGGTTCTGCATCCTTATAGTTACTTGCAGTTGTTTCAATAAGGACTTCAGCCTCCAATTCATTTATCATTTGAATTCCAGAAACATCGTTTTTTGTATTGGAATATTTTTTCACTGAACCATATTTTTTTTTGGTTTCAATCAACCTAGTGATATCAAGACCGGATACATCAATTGCACTACCCTTGCTATCAAAAACTCCTATAATTCTAGGCTTCAATCCATATCTTGCATACAAGTCTTCTGCACGCGATTCCAGAAGCTTGGCTAAACTTTGGCCGACAACTCCAAAACCACATAGTATTATTCTCATAATATCATACCTTCCTATGGATTATTTAGTCTAACTTATGTAAATCTAATGAAACAGAGTTTATACAATATCTAAGATTAGTTGGTTGAGGTCCATCATTAAATACATGTCCTAAATGAGCACCACAATTCTTGCAGTTAACCTCGATTCTAATCATACCAAAACTTGTATCTTCTATATACTCGATATTCTTCTTATCGATGGGATCAAAAAAACTTGGCCAGCCAGTACCAGAATCAAATTTCGTATCAGATGAAAAAAGTTTTGTTCCACAGCATGAACAATTGTAAGTTCCATTATCCTTACAATCACAGTAAATTCCCGTAAACGCTTGTTCAGTTCCTTTTTTTCTACAGACCTCAAATTGTTCAGGCGTTAATTGTGCTTTCCAACTTTCATCTGTTTTTGTTATTTTATATGTCATATTTTTTTTCGTTTCTCTTCTGTACGTTTTTCTGATTCAAACCGTTCTAGCTCATATTGGTTTAAATCAACAAATTTTATAATTTTAGAAAGTGCTGGATGTTTTTGATTTATGGATTTATACATTTTTTGTGCAACCTTTCTATAATCAATATGGCCTTGCGGAACTGTTCGTAACTCAATCAAATGTGTGGCTTCCCTCAAATTCAGTTTCATATAATATGGGTAATTATATGCAAAATTAACAATATATTGTGCTTGCTCAGGCATTTTCACCCTAATTTTTTGAAAAACATTTTTTGTTCTTTTCATACAATCAACAAATTCTTTTTCAATTCCTAACTCGATAACTTCATTTGGTGTGTGATAACCATGGTCAGTAGACAGCAACTGTCTTTCAAGTGTTAATGCTCTATGTCTATGAAAATCTCTGAACATTCCATAATTGGTAACCAAGTCAAATGTATAGTAAGCCATCTCAAATGCTCTCGGTGGCCTATGCCTCCTATTTTTTCTGATTTGTGCAAAATCATTTATGATTTGTGCTTTCTGTCTTTTGCTGATTTTTTTAATATTTTTTTTAATTTGTAAGAATTGGATACCGGAAGATTGCTCATAAATTAATGCAGAAATAACACTATCTAATGCACTTGATTCAGTATCAGATTCTACTAGTTTAACAGTATTCCCCTGAACAGGCTTTCCTTTTGCATATTTTTTTCCTAGTTTTATCGAGTTTTTTCTGATATTATGAAGATATTTTTGTAAAACTTTGCCATATTTATCATTGGCACGTCCAACAAATGATTTGATGGTTGTATCCAACTGATCCTTCATCGCCAAAGCCAAATTTCTTTCTTCTGCAAGATTTGAACTAAGCAATATTGATAAGAGATACTCAAATGCACGGCCATTTCCAGTGATACCAACATTGGTCAAAGTTGATGCTGGCAATAAACTTCTTAATGCATCAAGCGCTTTTGCCTTTGTTGCTGCATTGTAAATCCTTTGTGCAGACTTTATACTATCAGTATTGGTAAGTTTATGAAAACTTTTTTCATTACCATTAT
>CAZDAA010000040.1:0-6043 GCA_964503555.1 uncultured Candidatus Nitrosopelagicus sp. | reverse complement strand
CTGCATGTATATGTGAATAATAATGAATCACACCATTATTCTTTGTAGTTAAAATAGCAGAATCCAGAAATTTGTCTGATTGTTCAGGTAACAGCATTAATGTTCGGTCTGATTTATTTTCTATATTATAATTTTTTACTTCTGAAGAATCACCTTCTATTGATATTACATTACCTACAAGTTTGTTAATTTCAATATTCTTATTACATAATTTTGTTGCCTCAGGATTAATATCAATATTATAGACAGTACATTTTTTCGTTTTTGCTATCAAAATAGAAAACATTCCGATACCACCGAACAAATTGACAATAACCTCACCATCTCTCACCAAACCAACAATCCTTTCACGTTCCGTAGATAAACGAGGAGAAAAAAACGCTTTTTCTACATCAACGATAAATTTACATCCACTCTCCTTGTATTCGGTTTGTGTATTATCAATTCCAGCCAAAATTTCTAAACTTCTAGTTCTAAATTCACCCTCAACTGGTGATGATTGATAAAATACTGATCTCGTTGTTTTTACTTGTTCTAATAGGGTTTCACCTATGATTTTCTTTTTTGCCTGTAATGAATCAGGAATTCTTAATACTATTATTTCACCAACCTGATCAAACGAAGAAAATAACTCCATACTTTCTTTTTCTGAAAGAATATTTTCTAATGCTTTTTTTAGCATGCGTGTCAATTTCTGTAATAGTAATCTAGAGAGTTTTTTTGTTGTTTGTCCAATCTACTTCCTTCTTTGTTTACTCTAGGCCGTAAACTCTTTTCATCCCTTCTAAAAGTGATTTCAAGTGATTTAAGAAATCTGTTCATGGCTTCTGATTTAGGTAAAGGTGAAGAACCATGTCCATCAATACTTGAAGTACCCTCAAAAATCACCATTGAATCTGAGACAAGATCCATTAATTGTAAATCATGATCTATAATTATTGCTGATTTACCAAACGAACGTACAAATTTTTGGAGAAATTTTCCAACAGCTATTCTATCTTCAACATCTAAAAATGCAGATGGTTCATCCAATGCATACACATCAACTTTTTGTAGTAAACACGAGGCAACTGCAACTTTCTGTAGTTCACCACCAGATAAATTTTTTATAGATTTATTGTACAACTTTTTAATTTTTAGAGGATCTACTATCTGTTCCTCTTCCTGACTATCCTCAATTGGACTTTGATTTGCTTTATCCAGAACTGACACAACTTCAACATCGATATCATTTGAGAGATATTGTGGTTTATACGCAATCTTGAGTTTTTTTTCTACAGTACCAATATCTGGTTTTTCTACACCGGCAATCATTTTCATCATAGTAGTTTTACCCAATGCATTAGCTCCCATAACACCAAGTAACTGACCTTTTTTTACAAAACCAGGCTCAATTGTTACCGAGAATGTTGGATATTTTTTTACAAGCTTTGGGTAAGAGATAATTTTATCACCATGTTGAAATTCATCTTGTGATGTTGAAGCATCGAACGTAAACTGCTTATCACGAAATCTTACATTTTCACTTGGGAGAAATCCATCCAAAAATACATTTATTCCAACTTTGGTTGACATTATACTCGATACAATTCCATACACTGCAGGAACACCGTATAACACTTCAATGTAATCACTGAGATAGTCTAATAATGTTAGATCATGCTCTACAACCATTACGCTTTTACCAATGTTAGCTAAGCTATGAATAACTCTCGCTACTCCTGTTCTTTGGAATACATCATTATATGATGAGGGCTCATCAAAAAAATAAAAATCTGCATTTTTTGATGCTGTAACAGCTACAGCTAGTCTTTGAAGCTCTCCTCCACTTAATTCTTGAAGATTTTGTTCTAATGAATTTTTCAAATCCAATTTTTTTACTAAATCATTTGTGATTCCTCGCTCATCATATTTTGCTAAAAGTTCTTTTCCTGTACCATCAAAAGCATTTACAATATCATATACTTGTTGTGGTTTTATAGAGGATTTGATAATATTTTCACTAATCTGTTCGAAATGTGATTTGAGTTCTGTTCCACTATAGTATCTTAGTATTTCATCCCAGTCAGGCGGTTCATTATAATTTCCTAAGTTTGGTTTTAAATTTCCTGATAGAATATTTACTACTGTACTTTTTCCCATACCGTTTCTACCTAACAACCCAACAACTTCACCTTTTTTTGGTGTAGGTAATTTGTATAATCTGAATGAATTGATACCATACTGATGAATTTTATCAGTTGACAGTTCTGTTGCTAAATTAACAATCGTAATAGCATCAAATGGACAAACTTTTACACAAATACCGCACCCGTTACAAATATCCTCATCAATTTGAGCCTTTTTTGTTTCTTCATTTAATATGATACAATCAGCTCCTGATTTATTCACAGGACAGTATTTGATACATTCTAAACCACATTTTTTTGGTTGACACAAATCTTTGTCTAATGCTGCTATACGGTGAGTCATGTCAATATTGATCTTATCTTTAATTTATATCTCGTGAGAAAATATGAAGAACAAAATACTCATTTTTATGATTCATAACATAGTTACGTTAATAGATAAGATTGGTTCATACCCAGTAAGCCGGTCATAGCGTTGGGGTGCGACCCAGTCTCTTTCCGAACCTGGAAGTCAAACCCAATGTCGCTGCTATGTTACTAAGATGCGAGAGCTCTTGGGAAGTAGTAGTGCTGGCATTTTATTATACAAATAATTAATAATCATATAGATTTGGAGATTGTGTGGCTACTTGTTCCGTGTGTGGAGAGAATTTTTCTAACGATATCCTGTTTCTAAATCATATGATGGAAAAACATGGTTTTAGAAATCCGAATATAGATAAACCTGATAGAAATCAGCGTGGGTACTAGTTTTATCTTAATTATCTGATATTTTGATCTTTTTACTGTTAGTTAGAAGGCTTGCTGAACGAAAAAATACTGCTGCTGGACTTTTACATCTAAGAGTGTTATTATTCTGAATTTTTTTCTTTGGAAAAGATTTACCACTATTCAAAATCGCAGAAAACAATGGAGAAATAGCTGCCCTTCCACCATAAGCAGTTTTGCTATCAATAAACCAAAACATCTTTAGTGCACTTGAATCAAGAAAATTATCTCTGAGATCTTTTCCAAAATCTGTGTAATGGCCAACAAGGTATAGTCTACCCTTTGCTAAATAATTAACAAGTTTAGCAAACTGAACGCACACATAACACTCATTATCATAGATCATTAATGGTACACTATCCTGAATTTTCAAAGCCAATATTCACCTACTAATTAAAATTGTCATAATTATATTTAATTCATTGAAAAAAGGATCAAAATATATGCAATTATACATGTGATACCTGATTTTTATTATATGGGACTGAATTACTATCAGATCAAAAAGCAGATTCTTAAGGCTAGAAAACTTGTGATTAAGGCTACAGCTGCTGCTGGTTCTGGTCATCCAGGAGGATCTTTTTCTATGGCTGAAATTTTGGGCTGTTTATTTTACAAGTATTTGAAATACGATCCAAAAAATCCAGGCTGGGAAGATCGTGACAAACTTATACTTTCAAAGGGCCATGCATCTCCTGGTCTTTTTTCAAATATGGCAGTAGCTGGATATTTTGATCCTAAGGATATTCTAACATTGAGACAGTTTGGAAGTAAGCTTCAGGGTCATCCAGATCTTAAATGCCCGGGGGTTGAGTTTTGTGGTGGTTCCTTGGGAATTGGATTATCATATTCTATAGGTAATGCATTGGCTGCAAGACTTGATGGTAAGAATAATAGAATTTATACAATTATTGGTGATGGCGAGTCTGATGAGGGTCAAGTTTGGGAGGCAGCAATGACAGCTGCAAAATACAAGATTGATAACATTACAGCATTTCTTGACAGAAATTTCATACAACAAGATTCCTATACAGAAAAAATCATGCCACTAGATGAGGAATTAGTTGGTAATGATTTGACAGAGATGTGGAAAGATGCGAGTAGATGGAAGACTGGTGATAAATGGCGTTCTTTTGGTTGGAATGTTATAGAAGTTGATGGACATAGAACTGAGCAAATTTCTGATGCAATAAGAAGAGCTAATGAAACCAAAGGACTCCCATCAATAATTATTGCTAGAACCGTCAAAGGCAAAGGAGTAGAGCATATGGAAGATAACCCACAGTGGCACGGGAAAGCTCCTCAACAAGACATTGTTCCCATTATTGAGGATGAGCTTGAATCTCAATTTATGATTGCACCTTCAATTATTGCAGGGGATATGTCAAATCTTGGAAAAGAAGTTGAACGATGTAACGAGGGAAGAGCTGATTATATTCATCTAGATGTGATGGATGGCCAGTTTGTACCTAACAAAACATTTGATCATACAGAAATTCAGAAACTTCGTCCACTTTCACTGCTTCCTTTTGATACACATCTGATGATCAATGATCCAGTGAAACATGTTCGTAATTACATAGATGCTGGAAGTGATATAATTACTGTTCATGCCGAAGTCTGTGATGAATCTAGTTTTGGCGAAATATGTGATCAATTACATTCGAATCAAGTTGGAATTGGTCTTGCAGTTAATCCAGATACAGATCTTCCAGAATGGTCTTACAAATTTGTCGAGATATTAGATCAAATAATCATCATGTCAGTAGTTCCGGGTAAATCTGGTCAGAAATTTATAGAATCTACGCATGAAAAAATACAGCGAATTACTAAGGATCTTAATGATCACAAGTTTGAAGGATATATCGAAGTGGATGGGGGAGTAAATTTAGAAAATATTGGTGCATGTTTTGCAGATGGAGGAAGGGCATTTGTAGGTGGAAGTGCTATTATCGGACAAAGTGATGTTAGAATGATCATTAAAGAGTTTAGAAACCAAGTTCTTGATTCAAGAAGGAGATTATTAATCAAAAAGGCTCATGATCTTGGTGGAATAGATCTTGTAAACAAATGGATTGATTTACACGTTGTTGGAAAGAAAAAAGATAGTTTAGTTCAGATTGCAAAGGAGCTTGGATTTCAATGAGTACAGAACATCTAGGTGACATGAGAACTGAATATAGTAAAGCACTTGTTGCGGTTGGAGAACAGGATACAAATGTTGTAGTTTTAGGCGCTGACACAACTGATTCATTGAAGACTGCAAACTTTGGGAAAAAATTCCCTGAGAGATTCTTTAATGTAGGAATTGCTGAAGCTAATCTTGTTTCAGTTGCTGCTGGTCTTGCGTATTCTGGAAAGACAGCATTTGCTAGCACATACGCAATATT
This sequence comes from uncultured Candidatus Nitrosopelagicus sp., assembly GCA_964503555.1. Classification (GTDB taxonomy): domain Archaea; phylum Thermoproteota; class Nitrososphaeria; order Nitrososphaerales; family Nitrosopumilaceae; genus Nitrosopelagicus. The sequence continues at coordinate 756 of CAZDAA010000040.1, read as the reverse complement.
TCTGCCAGGGCGTTGTGTTGATCAAATTAGAAATGCTATTGCATATCCATCTCCTGGAGATAAAAAGGGATTAAATGTCAAACTAGTTGTATCTCATGGAGGTCTGAGTGTCGGAGCTGATGGAGGTTCTCATCAACAGATTGAAGATATTGCAATCATGCGAGTAATTCCCAACATGAGAGTTCTTGTACCAGCTGACTCAACGACTGTTTCAAAACTTACTTGGATAATTGCTCAACAATATGGACCATTTTACATGAGAATGGCTAGATCAAAAACTCCTATAATTCATAATGACTCACAAGAATTTCAGATTGGAAAGGGTATAGTGTTACGTGATGGTTCTGATTGTACAATTGCTGCATGCGGAATTACAGTTAAGATGGCGTTGGATGCAGCTAACATACTTCAACAAGATGGAATATCTTGTAGAGTTATCGATTGTTTTTCGATTAAACCAATTGACAGGGATATATTAGAAAAAAGTGCTAGAGAAACAGGATCAATTGTAACATGTGAAGAACATAATATTATTGGTGGATTTGGTTCAGCAGTTTCAGAAGTTGTTTCAGAATCTTATCCAGTGCCAATCAGGCGTATTGGTGCGCAGGATAAATTTGGTGAATCCGCACGTGATAATGAAATTCCACAACTGCTTGAAAAACATGGATTGACATCTATTAATATAGCAAAAGCTGTAAAAGAAGTAAGAGGTAAAAAACAATGAAAATTTTCCTAGACACAGCTAATCTTGAT
>CAZDAA010000039.1:0-6075 GCA_964503555.1 uncultured Candidatus Nitrosopelagicus sp. | reverse complement strand
GTAATATTTGTCAAACCATATTTTGAGAATGCTTCTAATTCTGCTTTTCTTTTAATTTTTAAGAACACTTCAAGTTCTTTTTTCCAAATTCCATCTTGATATCTTGGATCTTTCTTGAGATCATGACATCTCTTTATGTCAGATTCTGTCATTGGTATAGTAGGAAGTTTATATTTTTCAATGTCAGTAGCCCAAACACCAACCCACTTTGCATCAGGAACAGTTAATTCTCTTAGATGAGCTGCATTTGCGGATCCTGATTTTATTACCATTGCTATATGCTCACCATATACATCACCATCTGTCAAAATAACAACTGGTAAACTTAGCTCATCATGCAGTCTTTTTAAAAGAGTTCTAGTTGAACGTGGAGCCTGGCCACCAGTATCTACAATAATTGATTTGAATTTTTTATCCACCTGCTCTTCAATAAATCTTGTAAATAAACCACCTTTCTCAATTGCAATTATCACTTCAGCACTAGTTTCCAGCAATTCAGCACTAGTCAAACTTGGACCTATTGCATAACCGTCCGGATGATCAGACAAATTCATTTTTTTTCCTTCATATCCTGGTACAGTATACTCTATTGTAAGATCACCAAATACACTGCTTCGTTCTTCAGGAAAAACATGAAAATCCTCTCTTGGTCGTGTAAGCATAGCCTCTAGATCAACTATTATGTTATCAGATTCTGACTGATCCTCGAAATCAATTTCAAATGCTTGAGAGGAATAATATACATCTCTTAAAGTAGACGATTTTTTTTCTTTTGTAAGTCTATTAGCAAAAAAAGCCAACCACATTAATTGTGAAAATGAACGAAGTTGGGATGTATTCTTGGAATTTCGTACAGCGGAATTTGTTCCTAGGATATACTGTCGTAATTTTTTATCATAGACAATATTACTTACAGATCTACTGGGAATAGAAAATTTTGGAAAATCTCCTTTATTTAGATCATCATAAGTTTGTGCGCCATGTTTTTTTAAAAGTTCAACTAGCGTTTTTTGCTTATCACGTGAAGTTTTTTTCTCAGATTTTTTCTTCAACAACAGGTACCTCCGTAATCATTTTCTTGTAATTTGGTTGCTTAGTTTTTCCAGCTAATTCTGTACAGAATTGCGCTATCAAAGGAATGTATTTTGTATAAAGATTAGCTCTTTTCTTTGCTGCTTCTGCTTGGCCTTTTTTAGACATGAATGAAGATAATTTCCTAGATAGTGATAGTAATGCAAGTTTCAATTCACGTTCTAATTCAGGTCTATCTGCTACATTTTCTTTTCCTACTGTTTTGTATGGAACTCTCGTGGAACAAATGTGAGATACTATGACGAGAGGTGGATCACCCTTTATTTTATAACGTGACCAATCAGTATCATTTACAACTTTTAGTACCACATCACTTCCTTCGTCATAAAGAAGAGGAATTCTGTTAGCAAATCGATAAACTTTGGTTCCATGACTAGAAATTTTTCCTCCATATGCAATTCCCATTTCTATAATAAATGGAAATCCTGAGTATGCAGAAGCACCACGTTGCACAACAGTAAGAAAGTCTGGTTCAAAAAATTGTTGCATGCCTTTTTCTAATGCAGGTGCACCAAGTGGAGCTAAGCAACTTGGATCAGGTGCCATAAAATCATCATAGGATTGTAATGCGTCAGTAAGTTTTACAAGTTCTTGATTATTCATGTTACCAATTCTGTGTTCAGGTTTGAACTTTGCAAATTCAGCAAATTTTGAAGCCGTGGTAGGTCCTACCCTTTGGAAACGTTTTGTTAAAAAGGAAGTTAATGTTTCCCCCTGTACAGTATTTGCTAGTTGCTTATAGTAATGACTTTCAGGATCCATATCAATAGAAATTGATTGTGATTCACCAAAATCCCAATAGGTTAATTTTTTATTTCCTATATCAATTTCTTCAATTGTAATCTTACTTAATTTTTCAAAATCCATTTTTAAAAATGACATCATGGCAACCACTATACGAACTGGACGTGTTAGCACCTTCCATTTTTTTTGTGCTTTTTGCATTATTACTGAGTAATTTAGATTTTTTTTAGATAATCCTAGCTCCTTCCTGACTTTTGTGATCATACTATCATCTACTGTTGGAATTTGATAATGAGTATCCAACAGCATGCGCCTAATTGTTTCTACATCTATTCCATATGGATGTGGTCTGATAATTGTTGGTGCTGGTGGCATATTTTTAACAATCCTTGTGTATCTGAACTTCTCCCCCTTTGGATCATCAAAAGTGATTGTTGCATATGGTGTTATCAATGATGTTTGATAGACATAATCACGTATTTTTGAGCCGGCTTTTGCATAATCACCATCTAAACATATACTAACAGATAATCCAGTTTTTGAAACTTCTTTTGTTTGGTTTTTTAGTATGACAGGCTTGTTCTTTTGTATATCCAAAAGCATTTCAAATTGATCCTGAATTTTTCCATCAGTACTACTTTTCACGGTAACAGGTCGATTTGTTGTAATTTGACCATACAAAATTGCCATTGTAGCACCCAAACCAAACATTCCTCTGGCTTGCTTCAAACCAAATTTTGACCCATACAAAACTGTTCCAAATGCCAAAGGAACGTGTTTAGATTCAATTCCAGGACCGTTATCTCTTACAGTCAAGATGTATTGTTTTGGATCTGGCTTATCTGGATCAACTGCTTTTATTGACAAATGGACATCTGGAAAAATTCCTTTTTGATCACATGCATCAAGAGCGTTTTCAACAAATTCACGTACAGCAGTATAAAGTGATCTAGTTGGATTACTAAAGCCAGCAAGATCTCTATTACGATAAAAAAACTCACTTGGAGAAATCTGATTAAAAGATTCTTTAGAAGACATCTTGATTTTCCCACAATTGTAATTTATCTATCTTTTCACGTCTTCGTGCTGTTTCCAATTTATTATAAACAGATCCGTGCATACTACCACTAGAAAGAGATGAAAGTGCATCTATAACAATTTTTAATTGGTTTGGTGAACCAATTACAGAAACAGTTTTTCCATAAACAGAAATTGATGTGTTGCTAAGATTTTCCATATTTGTTCGTGCTTTACCTCCCTCTCCAATAATTCTTCCTTTTATCCGTTCCATTTGATCGGGTGATTTTCCAGCAAATTCTTGTAGATTTATTACATGTAATGCATTAGGCTCTTCTAATAATTTCATAGCATTCATTGGAGAGAAACCACGGCCAATTGCTGTAACAATTTCTACAGCCTTAAATGGTTGAATAGTTGTAACATCCCCGGATCCACGTAAAGTAATCTCACCTGTATTACTATCAATCTCTAGTTTCACTGAACATGATTCTTCGATTTCAATTTTGGTCTTTCCAGCTTTACCAATTAATACACCGATTCTATCTCCAGGTATTCTGATTACCTTTTCAAAACTCATTTTGTAACCTCATTAATTATGTCAATAGGATTTTTTACTGTCAATCCTCTTTTTACAAAAAAATTAGATATATTCTCAATATCTCTTTTTAGAAATTCGTGCGCCTTTGGATGCTCTAGATCAACTGCTGATCCCAAATCAAATAAAACTAAACCGTTTTCTGTCTTAAATATATTATATTCTGAAAAATCACCATGAACCAATCTGGCTTTTTTGTAAAGTTGTTTAATCAATATAACTGCAGACTTGTAATCATCCCCATTAACTTCTGACTCAAGAAGAGTTTTTGCTGGAATACCATCTTTCCCGACAAACTCCAAGGCTAACACGTTATTTTTGACAGTTATTGGTTTCACTACTGGAATTCTATTTTGAACACAGCGAGTTAAGTTTTGATGCTCTTTTTTAGCCCATAAATATACCAAATTTCTAGTCCCTTTTTTTATTCTAGAAAACCGTGGATCGCCCAAAATGTAAGTCGCACGTTTTTTAAAACTAGCTGTTGTAACCAGATAAACCTTCAATGCTATATCATTATTATCTGGTGAAACTGCCCAAAATACCACTGATTCCTTTCCTGCACGAACTACTCCATTAACATAAGCAATTGTTTTAGATTTTATTAAATCAAAAAGTGTGAAAGTGGTTAATTTATCTAACACTTCATTAACTGTCTTATTTTTTTTAAATCCATCAGGCAAATTTTTTTTTTTTGATTTTAAAAAATTTTTAGGGTTGAGAAGAGAATCCAAGTCATTAGTTTTATCAGAAAATGTTTTCATTTAATCAACGAAAATAAATCTAATCAGAAATCCCTTGGAATATGTCCATTATCTTTTAACCATTCTACTTGACTTAGAGTAAATCTCCATATTATATCTCCTCTCTCTTGTTCTTTAAAATCCCATGGTGCGATGATCACAATATCATTGTCACGAATCCAAATTCGTCGTTTTAGTTTTCCCCTAATTCTACCTCGTCTTGTTATATTATCAGTACATTTAACCATCACTTGATCACTTCCAAGTAATTTGATTACTCTACCAAATAACTCACCTTCTTGTGCAACTTTAATTTCCTTTAATGCACTTTCATTCAGAACCTTACGCTTTCCCATAGAAAAAAATAAAAAATTTTCTATATAATTGTGGTGATTACATTTTAAAGACAATTAAGAATGGAATACCATCAATTTCTTTAACGCCATCCTGTGTTCCTATACCTAAACTCACTGACAAAGAGATTATTTGCTTTCCTACCATGTTAATACTAGTAGATTTTTTCAGAAGATATTTTGCTTCAACATCATCAATTTTTTTTTCTCCATAATATGCTTGATTTATTTCAATTTTCAAACTATGGTTTGTGATGGTTTTACCTAATAATTCATAATCACAAATATTTAGCATAGATGTGTTTTGCTGATTGACTAGCCTTGCCGAAAACATTATGCGTATTTACCCTTGACTGTTGATTTTGCTCCACAGGCTTCACACAATAAGAAAGAAATTCGCTTTTCTTTCATTATTTTAGTATCAGGGCTTTTACAAGTTTGACATTCTATATAATCAGTCACATAAATTTTGAAAAGACGTGTAAAATCGTCTGGCTCTCTTTTACCAATAAACATTGCAGTATCACCTATCTTCTCAGCTGGAACTGCAAATTCTTTTGATAGATACTGCAAAACCTTTGAAGGATCTCTACGCATTATTTTTGGGTAATCAGAAAAATTTCTTAAAATGGTTCTTTGTCCCTCCCACATAACATCAACTGGTGGAACAACAAATCTTGAATCTGTATCATTTGAAGTCTTTGGATCTTTTATGTCAATACGTTTTAGAAGTTTTTCATATTCTGATTTTTTCATAGAATAATGAAAATAAAACTACCTATATGGGTTTAGATATAAAAAAAGTATTCTAAGGTTTACCTATTCGGAAAACATTAGTTCCACATTCTGGACATGTACCTTTTACTGCTGGTCGACCATTTTTTAATTCAGTTACCTGTGGATTTTTTATTTCTCTTTTTTCTCTGCATTTTACACAATATGCTGTTGTCATTATAACATACCGCAATTAATGTCATATTTAGAACTGTGCTGTAAAAAAATTTTAACTAGAGGATAGATGATTATAGGGATTTTCACCAAAATATCTAATATTATTTAACTAATTTCATTGAAAAATTAATTTATGGATAAAGATCTCTGAATAACATCAAATGGCATCAAAAAAGGGTATTGGAGTAACTATAGCTATTCTTGTTGGTGTTGTAGCACTAAGTTTTGTAGTTTATTTGATTCCAGAAAATGTGGATACAGAAATGAAGTTTGTTGTATCTGATTTTGAAAAATATCTAGATGATGTAGATGAAAAAACCTCAATGTTATCAAGTGGTGTTGAAGAATCATTTGGAGACTTGATTAACCATGAGTTATCTCCGGAAGAATATTTTGTCACCGCAGGAGCTACTCAACAACATGTAAATTCATTGATAATTGAATTGACTTTAAGTGGTGAACCGCAAGAATGGACTGTAAGTTACAAAACTTATGTTGGTGCATTAAAAAAATTGAATGAGCAAATTAGAGAAACTGTTATTGTTGCAAACTTGATGAAAGATAATAATTCAGTTTC
>CAZDAA010000038.1:3677-6131 GCA_964503555.1 uncultured Candidatus Nitrosopelagicus sp. | reverse complement strand
CAAAGATACATCATGGTGACATTGTTTCTGAAAATTTGGAATTTATTATGGTTGAACAAGAACCAGAAAAAGTGATTACTATAAAATTCAAAGGTTATGGATCATCTGACTTGTTTCTATTCATCGGACATACAATAGGAAATAGACATAAACCAATCTCTGTACAAGTTGATGGAAGTATCTCATTTCCAATCAATGATGATTCAGAGCTTGATTTGTTCAAAAAATTATTTCATGAAGTTATACACAAGATGGAACTTGTAATTGAAGAAAAAATTTTCACACCAAATGAAAATATGAATGCACATGGACACTGATCTTTCTGACTTGAGCTTAATGCAGCTCTCCGACTCTTTCTTTCCAACTGGATTCTACACAATGTCAAATGGTTTAGAGACACTTTTTGACGAAAAAAGAATAACAGACGCTGATGATATTGAGAGTTTTATCTCATCATTAATTACAAATCAATTAGGACCGGCTGACTGTGTTGCACTATCAAATACATACGATTTTGCCTCATCTGGAGATATTGAGAAGGTAATTTCTGCTGATAGGGCATTATACTCGATGAAATTGATCAAAGAAATACGTGATGCAACATGTAGATCTGGTTCTCAGATGTTAAAATGTATCAAAGTTCTGGTAAATGACAATAGAATTTTAAATCAATATTTTGATGCAGTTAAAAACTCTGAAACACCGGCAACACATCCGATTGTAACTGCATTGAGTTGTAATATTTTTGGAATTGAAAAGAAACGTGCAATGTTATTGATGCTTCATGGATTTTCTACAAGTATGGTTGGCGCATCGCTAAGATTAGGTTTGATAGATCATTTGCAGAGTCAGAAAATCATTCATACGTTAAAACCGCTTGTAAAAAAAACTGTTGAAGACAACATTACAAAAAAATTAAATGAAATGTGGCAATTTACACCAGAGTCTGATGTGATTCAAATTTTACATGAACAGAAATTTTCTAAGATGTTTATTACATAAAATTAGGTGTTTAGATTATGAAAACTAGAATACCAAGAATTGGAATAGGAGGTCCGGTTGGATGCGGAAAAAGTATGTTAATTGAACGTGTAGTTCCAATTTTGGCAAAAAAAAATTATCGTGTTAGTATAATCTCAAATGATGTAATTTCAAAAGAGGATGCAGATAGAATGAGAAAAAATCTTGCAACAAGTCAGGGATTGTTACCTGAGAATCTTGTAATAGGTCTTGCAACTGGTGGATGTCCTCATACTGCTGTACGTGAAGATCCATCAATCAATTTATCTGTCATTGAGCAACTAGAAGATGAACATAAGGATCTTGATTTAATTATAATTGAAAGCGGTGGTGATAACATTACTACTACATTTAGCCCTGCATTGGCTGATTATTTTATTTATATTATTGATGTATCTGGTGGTGATAAATATCCAAGAAAAAGAGGTTTGGGAATAGAGACATCAGATCTTTTAGCGATAAACAAGATTGATCTTGCACCACTTGTTGATGCAGATTTGCAAATAATGGAACGTGATTCCAAAATTGTGAGAAAAAATAAACCATTTGTTTTTGTAAACTGTAAGACTGATGAAGGTGTAGATGTAGTTGCACAACACATAATTCATGATGTTCTATTTGATCAGCCACCGAAAAATTTGGTAAAAGAGGCACAATGAAAAGCCTAGAATTCTGTCTTCCTGAAGACATTCCCACAGAAATTAGAGTACATGATGGGCATATTCCTCAAATGGATGTTGGTAAAGCTGGAAAAGTTGGATTTCTAGAAATAAATCTTGAACATGATTATGACAGGAATAAGACAATAATCACTAAACAAGAATCGCAGGTCCCACTTTATGTTCAAAAAGCACTTCATTATGATGAGTCGTTACCTAACATGGCTCATGTTTTCATTTTATCTCCATCAGGTGGTGTATTACAAGGTGACAGATATCGTACTGATATTACATTACAGAATGAAGCTGTCTCTCATATTACAACACAGGGTGCAACCAGGATATACAAAATGGATGCAAACTATGCAACACAGATGGTTAATCTAAAAGTTAGAAATAATTCATATCTAGAATTTATTCCTCAACAATTAATTCCATATAATAATTCTAGATATTATCAAAAAGTTACTTTTAATGTTGATGAGACATCTACACTTTTGTATTCTGAAACCTTGGTACCAGGAAGAACTGCTATGGGGGAACTTTTTGAATATGATATATGTTATTTGAAAACAATCTTAGAAAATAATTCTAGAGATATACAATTCCTTGATTCGTGTATATTACAACCTAAAAAACAAAAAATGAATATTATTGGAATGTTTGGAAAGTATACTGTTCTGTCAACCATTTATGTAATAACAAAAAATAATATTTTAGAATTAAATGAAAAAATTAATCTAGTTTTCAAGGATAATGATGAAATTGTTGGCGG
>CAZDAA010000038.1:0-3577 GCA_964503555.1 uncultured Candidatus Nitrosopelagicus sp. | reverse complement strand
TTCCTTCATGGAAATGTTAATACATGCAAGATTTTGAGTGAAAAACAATATGGAAAATGGTACCGTAAAATGGTTCAACCAAACAAAAGGCTTCGGTTTCATCGAGAGAGAAAATGAAGACAAAGACCTATTTGTACACAAAACAGAAGTACAAGGCAACATTCGAGATGGAGACAAAGTTGAATTTGAAGTTGGAGAATCCGAAAAAGGCCCAAATGCAGTTAAAGTGAAACGAGTAGAGTAAGAGTAATTTTTAATTATTTTCTTAATTTCTATAAAGTAACTAAACCGTATCCATTCTTTTTTTTTTGAACTAAATAACTCACTTAATCAAAGAGATAATTTCATCAAGTACATTTTTGCTTGATGCAGCAACAAAAGATAATCTTGTTTCATAACTTAAATCTGAATCAAGTGGTTCCAAGTTTTCATCTAGAATTAATCCACCAGCCTCTTTAATCAAAAGATATCCACCAGCTAAATCTTGAATTCTTATTTTTTTTCTTAGATCAATAAAGATATCAATCAAACCTTCTGCAAACATAGCCATTTCTAATGCATTAGCACCTAAATGTCTAATATGATGATGTTTTTCAAAAATAGGAGAAAGTTTATTCAATAATTCAGATGATGATCCAGAAACATTAACTCCGACAATTTTGTAAAGTGGTTCTTCTTTATGTACAGAAATTTGTTTGTTGTTTTTGAAAGCACCTTTATCTTTTGATGCTGAATAAAGATCTCCAGTTGAAAGATTTGTCACAATAGCATCTGTAACTGAACTTAATTTTTCCTCTGTTGAAAATGCTAACGAGCAACAAAAAAATGGTAATCCTCTTACAGCATTTGCTGATCCATCTATAGCATCCATAATTATGAAACCTTTTGGATTAGATGATAACTCAACTCTTCCACATTCTTCACCAAGTACGATGCAATCAAAGTTAATTTGTTTTAGATAGTCTATGACAGTCTTTTCTGCTGTAATGTCAATATTTCTAGATATATCTCCACCAGCTCCACGACCAAAATCACCAGCGGCATCCTCTGTACCAGCTAAGTCTTTTACAGCCTCAAAAACCTTGATTGATGCTGTACGTAGAATTTCAATTGTTTCCATAGATATTATCAATTTTGAACCCATAAATAGCAATTGAGAAACTTGATCTTGTGAGCGGAAAAGATGAATCTGTAGTTAGTAAGAATGCTCTGATGGGAACAAAATCAGGCAAGAAGATTCTGAGGCAGGGTTTGTTTAAGTCTAAAGGATACAAACAATTTAATCAGTATAAGGAGGAATTTGACTCTAGTTTTCCTGAATTTGCAAAACGATTTACAGATAATTTACTTGAACAAATTAAATCTGATTCCTCCCCAAACTCTACACAACAAAAATTTGGTGAGGAAGTTGGGTCAACTGAGATAATTCTTGACGCCTCACAAATTGATCCAATAAAATCAAAACTTGAAAGTTTTGAAGTGTTGAATGACAGGGTTTTACGTATTTTAAATTCTAATTTTGTAAAGATGACTTTTCCTGTTTTTAATGCATTGTTCGATGCATCAACAGAGTATTTTCAGGATGAGAAAGATCCAAAACTTAGAGAAGATGTTGTTGACGGTCATGTAATTGCAATTGATCTCAGTGAACCTATGGACAGAATTGTAGACAAAGATGAGGATCTAGATTTTCTTGATGATTATAAGCTAATGAATCCATACATACTAAATCTAGCAAGAGAAAAAATAGCAAAAGGCGGTGACAAAGTTTTAAAAGAATTTGAAAATGGATTCAAAGATGCACGAATTGGTCAATACTTAGATACAAAACTAAAGGAGAAACCAACTTCAATTACAGAGAACGAACTTGATGAGAGCTACAAGAAATATCGCTCTGTTATGGGTACTGCAGGAAAAAATATGGCACTTGCAAGGGAACCACTAGGAGAAATATTTTTTACTGGTATGGCAAAGGCTGCTGAGGCAGTTGGATGTGGTAATGAGATTGAAGATACAATTCGTGATAAATTTGTCAAAATTCCGTCTTGGCCACTATATTACAGTTTAACAAAAAATAATGTAAAACAAGGATTTGATTTGACTATGGAAAAAAGTGAATCATATCTAACTGACGCTAGAAAAGCACTGGATAAACTACCAAAGAATTTTTCACATAGAGAATTTTTGGAATTTTTATTCCTAACAGTAGAACATTATAGCGAATTTTGGTTTAAAAAATTACAGAAAGCAAATATCTGGTCAGAACTTACTTCTAATTTACCGAAGTGATTTCATATGATGTGGTCAGAAAAATATCGTCCTCAAAACTTTCTTGATTTAGTTGGAAATGAGGATGCACGTAAATTATTTGTTGATTGGTTTTCAAACTGGAAGAAAGGTGTAAAACCAATTCTATTAGTCGGTCCACCAGGTACTGGTAAAACAACAATGGCAAATCTTGCGGCAAAGGCATTTGATTATGATTTGATAAGTCTTAACGCAAGTGATGTTAGAAATAAAAAAAATATTCAGGAAATTCTCACACCAGTTTTAGGAAATCAAACTGTGCTTGGTACACCAATGATTTTTGTTGATGAAGTAGATGGTGTTCATGGAAGAGGTGATTATGGTGGAGCAGCAGAAATTATCAAAATTCTAAAAGAACCAACTATTCCAATAGTGCTTGCTGCTAACTCAAGTACATCAGATAAAATGAAAGATATTAAAAAAGTTGTTAAAATAATCGAAATAAAACCACTACCACCAAGGTTATTACGGCTTTATTTGAATAAAATTCTAAAACTTGAAGATGCAAAACTAAGTCCTGGTTCATTGATCAAATTAATCAGTGAAGCAAGGGGTGATTTACGATCTATGATTAACACAGCACAAGCTTTAGTGACCGGATTTAATCCTCCAACAGAGAAATCATTTGAGAGTTTGGATGTTGAAGAGGGAATTAATGCATTTTACAAGGCAAATTCTGTAGATGAGGCTAGGATTGTTTTGTATTCACTTAGAATAGATCCAAGAGAAAAAATTAATGCATTTTATTCAAGTATAATTTCAAGTAATATTTCTTCTGATGAAATGCAAGAATCTCTTGAAATAATTTCAGAGGCTGATATGTTATATGGAAAAATCATGAAGACACAAGAATGGCGTCTTTTACGATACCTTGATTCAATACTTTTGGGTTTATACAAAAAAGATACTACAATTCGTTACTCAAAATACAATCTTTCATGGCCAATACTAAATAGAATACGATGGGATGGTGCAAAAATAAAATCCTTGTTTAGTTTATTAGCAAAAAACATGCATGTATCACGAAGTACTTTTGCATCAATTTATTTTCCATTCATGCTAATTTGTATAAAAAATAAGAAACTGGAGTTAGATCTTGATGAATCATTCGATGAGGTTATCGAAAAGGAGATTGAGTTGATGAAATGAGCTGGATAAAGATCACTATGAAATTTGATGGTAAATGTCTAGTATGTAATCAAAAAGTCAAATCTAAAGAAATTGGGTTATGGTCTAAAGGAGTTGGTGTAAAGCATGAAAAATGTGCTGA
>CAZDAA010000037.1:0-6216 GCA_964503555.1 uncultured Candidatus Nitrosopelagicus sp. | reverse complement strand
ATGGTGAAATAATTGGAATTATACAAAAAATAAAAGAAACACCAAAAGAAACACCGGAAGAACCCCCAGAAGAAAAGATAGATTCTACAAATAACGATGGCTGAAGGAACTCTAACTAATTATATTCGACGCCTTGTTGCAAAGGCGGAACCTTACACTCCTCAGATTCCAAAACCGAAAAAAAAGATACCACTTCAAACAAAATTACTGTGGTGTGGGGCTTGTGTTGTTATCTATATGGTAATGGGACAAACTCCTCTTTATGGTGCTACAACTCCTGAATTTGATTTTCTTGCATTTGCACGTGTTATTTTTGCCTCACAACAAGGCTCTCTGGTTGAACTTGGAATTGGACCAATTGTAACTGCTGGTTTACTTATGCAATTATTGAGAGGTTCAGACATTCTAAAATTTGACTTCAAAAAGCCAGAGGAACGTGGTATATTTCAGACCGCCACCAAACTTCTTACTTACATAGTCATACTTGTCGAAGGACCTGTCTATGGCATAGCAGTTTACGGCGGAAACATTTCAGATCCGACAATTATGGGTATTTTGATAGCACAACTGATTGGTGCATCAATTATTGTCATGTTTATGGATGAGCTAATTCAAAAGGGATGGGGTTTAGGATCAGGAATTAGTTTATTCATATGTGCTGGTGTTGCTCAACAAATTCTTTGGAGTCTGTTTAGTCCGATGCCTGCTGGTGATGGTGGGGTTGTTGGTGTACTGCCGTATGTTGTTCAATCAGCTATACATGATGCAACAACCGGCATGGGTACACTTGCTGATACTGTCTTTAGGTCAAACCAGCTGCCTAGTATATTTGGTCTTTGTCTAACGGTAACAATGTTACTGATACTAGTGTACACGCAGGGAATGAAAGTTGAAATCCCAATCGTATCCACAAAATACAGAGGATTTGCAGCAACCTATCCTATCAAATTAATGTATGTTTCAAACATACCTGTAATTTTAGCATCAGCTCTAACTGCAAATGCAGTATTCATAGGTCAGATGTTTTGGGCTAATTTCAATCCTAAGAACGCTAACCCGTTTTTGAATATACTTGGAACCTTTGATCCTACAAGCCCGTCTTCTCCTATTGGAGGTATCATATACTATATCACTCCACCAAGAGGATTGGATCTGGTTGCTTTAGATCCTATGCGTGCTGTTTTGTATGTGTTATTTATGATTGGCATAGTTATGGTGTTTGGAAAACTATGGGTCGAATTGGGAGGACTTTCATCAAAAAAGGCTGCGCAAAATCTTTTGGATGCAGATGTGGTGATTCCAGGATTTAGGAGATCAAACAAACCAGTCGAAGCTTTATTGAATAGATATATTCCATCTGTAACAATTCTTGGTTCTGTAATATTAGGTCTGATAGCTGGAGTTTCTGATGTACTAGGAGTTTTTGGATCTGGAATTGGCATTTTGTTGATGGTAGATATTTTGATAAATTATTATAACCAGCTTGTAAGAGAGCAAGTGGAAGTGGTTATGCCGCGACTTGGTGCTTGGCTTGGAAGATAGTAAAAAAATTGTAATAGTTGGGATCCCGGGAGTTGGTAAAACTACGGTAGTGAATAAGATTGCTGAAAAATTAAATCAACAAAACAAAAGTGTAAGTGTGCATAGTTTTGGAACTGTGATGTTTGAAGAAGCCAAGAAATCTGGTGTTCAAAGTAGAGATGAATTACGAAAACTAAATGTCGAACAACAAAAAAACCTCCAAAAAAAGGCAGCAGAAACAATTGCTGGCTCCGAAGAGGATGTTATAATTATTGATACTCACGCCTTTATCTCAACAAAGGAGGGATTTTATCCAGGACTACCAAACTATCTAATCCAGATTTTAAAACCAACTCACTTTATTGCCATATCAGCAAAACCACAAGAGATCTATAATCGCAGAACAAATGATGACACTCGTAACAGAGATATCGTATCTATTGGCTCAATAAAGAAGGAATTAGACGTTCAAGATGCAATGCTTTCGTCTTGTTCAGTTTTATCAGGTTCACCTATGAAAGTAATTTTAAATGATGAGGGAAAGGTTGAAAAAACAGCAGATACTGTAATAAATGCTATAGGACTATGATTGAATTTAACTTTATTCTAAATTTGTTGGATATAATCTACTTACAGGGAGATCTTTTTGGCATTAGAGGAGAGGGTCCACTTGGAAGTGATGATCCACTGATAAAAGGAATGCTGCTTTCATGTTTCGCGGTAATTGGTTTATCTATTCTTTTGAATTTGTTTAATGCTGGAATTAGAAAAAAATTGGTTGATTCAGTCAAACTAAAAAGAATAATGAAGGAAACAAAAGGTTGGCAAAAAGAAAGAATGGCTGCATTTAGATCAAAGGATCAGAAAAAGATTGCCGAATTAAGCAAAAAGTCTCAGTATATGAACAAAATGCAGATGGAAATGATGCAGATGAACATGAAGCCAATGATGATCACCATAATTCCACTATTATTGATTTTCTACTTTCTAATGCCTACTTTATTTTCATACACAGTAGCAATCTCCCCAATTCCTCTCAACGTAATACCTGCAGATTTCTTAGAACTAACCTGTACAGCTGAGAAGATGGCTAAAGATGCAGCTGCAGGTCTTGGACCATTCTGTAATGTTGAAAATGAGATTTATTTGTGGGCATGGTATTTTCTTACTGCTATTGCATTTAGTGGTATCATCATGAAGGTTACCAAGACTTCCATGAATGAATAGAGTTGATAAAATCCATAATTATTTCTGGACCACCAGCCATCGGAAAAACAACCGTGGCTAAAGCCGTTGCAGAAGAGTTCAATCTTACACATTTGAGCGGTGGTGACATTCTCAAGGAATTTGCACAAGAAGAAGGGTTTGAGAGTGGAGGAGATGATTGGTGGGATACGGAAGAAGGGATGAATTTTTTGAATAAGCGCCAAGCAGATTCCAAATTTGATGAAAAGGTAGATGAAAAACTCAAAAAACATTTCCTCGATGGAAATGTTGTCATAACCAGCTATACTTTACCATGGCTTGTTGAAGGTGGGGTTAAGATTTGGTTGGCAGGAACTAAAGAAAACAGTGCACAAAGAATGACTGCAAGGGACAATCTGACAAAAAACAAGGCATTAGATATAGTACAAAAGCGCTATCAAGAGAATAAAAAAATCTACAAGGCATTATATGGATTTGAATTTGGAGAGGATCTTTCAGTTTTTGATAAAATAATTGAGACTGATAATTATGATGCGTCCCAAGTCATTGATATTGCCAAATCTACTGTGAGGGATATATTTTGAAACTAAAGCAACTCGAGAACATGATCACTATCGATGATGATACTACTGATGAAAATTATGGTACCTATTTTGACAAGCGTTCAGTTGAACAACTACTAAACTTTGGCCTCATACTTTTAGACAAACCACCAGGTCCAACTAGTCATGAAGTGGTGGCATGGGCCAAGCGAATACTGGAAATTCCCAAGGCTGGGCATAGTGGAACCTTGGATCCACAAGTATCTGGAGTACTTCCATTAGGACTTGGAGAAGGTACCAAGGCTCTTGGTGTTTTACTCTTTGGGTCAAAGGAATATCATGCATTAGGCAGATTGCATTCATTACCATCAAAAGAACAGCTTGACGATATTTTGAACCAATTTACTGGGGACATTTATCAAAGACCACCACAACGTTCAGCGGTTTCCAGGCAAACTCGTATTCGACGTATTTTTGAGTTAGAATTATTGGAGCAGAAGGAGAGACTGATTCTGCTTCGTGTTTTATGCGAAGCTGGAACATATATTCGAAAATTGCTATATGATGTTGGTGAAGTCTTGGGAGATGGAGGTACCATGATCGAGTTAAGACGTACACGTGTAGGTCAATTCGATGAGAATTATCCTTTGGTTACTCTTCATGAAGTTGCAGATGCTTTTGCAACTTGGAAGGAGAAAAAAGATGATTCGTTATTATTGCAACTAATCCATCCGATAGAATATGCTTTGAGTGAATTAAAGTCGGTTGTTATACGTGATTCTGCTATTGATGCATTATGTCACGGTGCACAACTCGCCATACCTGGCATACTAAAAATATCTGCGAATTTACAACAAAGTGAACTTGTTGGAGTTTATACACAAAAGGGTGAGATTGTAGCATTGGCACAATCTACAATGTCTGGTGAAGACATACAAAAAATTCCAAAGGGTCATGCATTTGAAACAAAACGAATCATTATGGAAGCCAATACTTATCCTAAACGCTGGAAATCACAAGCAACCATCAAAGAAAAACTTCAAAGTACTTGAAAGAATAAAATTGATTCCTAAGGGTCTTCTCATAGCAGTTTTGCTTGGTTTAATTTCTGGACCTATAGCTGGGGCAATCTTATTCCTACAAGATGATAATCAACAATTGATTTTTGTTGAAGGTCCATCGGTTTCTATTGTAACAGAAAAAATTGATTTTGAATTAAAAGAGGAAATTGTAATTAAAATTATTAATTCTGGCACTGTTCCATTGACATTTAACGATGCATCATACGGATTAAGGATTACAGGATTGGACGGTGTATTATACTACACACCAATGGCAGCACAAGTTGTATCTGAACTTGAGCCGAAAGATGAGATAACATTTGTTTGGGATCAGCAAAAATTAGACGGATCCTATTCGCTAGAGGGTAGATATAAAATCACAACCGAAGGCTTTGATCCCGAAAATAATAAAGTGAAAAAATCCGTCGTGATAAACGTTCTAAAGTAAGATATTCGGAAATTTGTTGGCGAATAGAATGCCGGGGTCGCCTAGCCTGGTAGGGCGCGCGCCTGGAAATAATTTACCATAAAGCGCGTTCTCGCAAGGGATCGAGAGTTCAAATCTCTCTCCCGGCGCCTTTACATAATAAAAAGTGGTATTGATCATATGAAAAAATATGACATTGCGATTATTGGCGGAGGAATATTAGGAACCTCAATCTCATACTGGATTTCCACATTACATGATCTAAACGTATGTGTAATTGAAAAGGAAGAAGATGTAGGACAGCATTCAAGCACTCGCAATAGCGGAGTGGTTCATTATCCATTTTACCTGAACTCCAAAAGGAAGAAGAACTTTTCCAAAGCTGCATTTCTTTCTCATAAAATGTGGAAAGCACTAGCCAGTGAAAAAGACATACCATGGGTCCAGGGTGGAACAATTGAGATTGCATTAGATGAGGATCAGCACAAGACTCTTGAAAAATATATGACCTTTGGAAAAAGCAATGGATTAACCGAGGAAGATATTTCACTTCTTGATTCTAACGAACTCAAGAAAATGGAGCCAAACTTGAGCTGTTATTCAGGTCTTCATTGTACCAAGGAAGGCTCTACAAATTATGGTCTGCTTACAAAGGCTATTACAGAAATATCCAAAAAGAACGGAACAGATTTTTTACTAAAACGTCATGTTACCGATGTAGAAGAAGGATCTGAGGAAACTAAAATAATCTTTGCAGACGACTCGTCATTGACATCCAAGTTTGTAATCAACTGTGCAGGAGGAAACTCGCTTGACATAGCCAAACAGTTTGGTTTGCTAACAGATTATTCAGATCTTCATTTTCGTGGTGAGTACTGGGTAGCAGATTCAACCATCGCAGATCTGGTTAAAACAAATATCTATACAGTTCCACGTTATACCGAATTTCCATTTTTAGATCCGCACTGGATCAAAAAAGCAAATGGACAAACTGAGATTGGTCCAAATGCAGTGCCGGTTGACTCGCCAGAAACATATGAAAGTTTTATCACAGACATATCTACAGTGGTTTCAAAAATTTCGGATATTGTTTCCGGAAGCGCCAAGAAATTACTTCTCAACCCAGACTTTATCTCACTCATTTCAAATGAATTTATGAGTTCAATTTCTAAATCGGCAATGGTTGAACGAGTGCAAAAATTTATTCCCGCTGTAAAACCAGAAAATTTCCCAAAGCGAGGAACATCAGGTATTAGAACACCAGTTATCTCTCCCGACGGTGAGTTTGTCTCTGAAATGAAGGAAGTTGAAGGCAAGAATTCTTTCCATATTGTAAATTACAATTCTCCAGGCGCAACCGGTGCCCCGGCATATTCTGCCTTTGTTGTGAAACAACTGCAGGAGAAGGGAATTCTGCCACAGCCAAAGGAGCAGAAGAATTCTATCTGGAATTTTGAAG
>CAZDAA010000036.1:0-6248 GCA_964503555.1 uncultured Candidatus Nitrosopelagicus sp. | reverse complement strand
CCAAAAGTGCATTTTCTACAATCATCCTTCTTGAAACCTCAACACTTCCAACTTTGGTTCTAATCACTGAAGAATTGGTATTTGTAACAATCTCGTCAATTGAATTTCCAGAATTTAAGCAAGTAACAATTTTGGAATTTGGATTTTTGTTTAAAAGATACTTTGCTAATAATAATGCTGATTTATCTCCTGATAATAATTTTCCTTCATTATCACAAAATATACTTCGATCACCATCACCATCAAAAGCAATTCCAATGTCAGCATTATTATTCAAAACAGTAGAAGAAAGTTCTTCTAGATTATATGGTGTGGGTTCCGAACCTCTACCAGAAAAATTTCCATCAATTTGCTCATTAATCATAATAACCTCACAGCCAAGTTGTTCGCATAATTTTCCCGCAGTAATAATCTGTGCTCCATTTCCAAGGTCTAATACAACCTTGAATTTTTTAGATTTGATTTTATCCACATCTACTTGAAATTTTATTCCATCAAGATATGTTTGGATTGCCCTAGAATCATTTGTTGTAGAACCCAGAACAGAATTATTTTTATTCCATTTTTTTTGGAAAAAAATCTCTTCTATACTTTTTTCATCATCACGTGAAATCTCAACACCGTCACTGGCAACCGGTTTGATTCCATTATATTCAGGAGGATTATGTGATGCAGTGATCATGATTCCACCATCATACCCAAGTTTCTTAGTTGCATATTCCAAACAGGGTGTAGGTACTAGACCTGCTAGATGGCAGTCAAGACCAGTGGAGTTTAACGTATCACAAACCGTTTTTGATATTGTGGGACTAGAGTGTCTCCCATCATACCCTACAAGTATTGTACCGTGTTTAAAATAGGCTGAAATTGATAAAACAAGATCGTGGACAAACTCTAAATTGAAATCTTCAGAAAAAATTCCTCTTACGCCATTTGTTCCAAACAGTTTACCCATGTATGCAATCCAATAACGATAAATTTGTCTGTTGTTGAACAATGATTGCGGGAGTCGCCCAGCCTGGTCAAAGGCGCAGGGTTTAGGACCCTGTCTTTTAGGAGTTCGTGGGTTCAAATCCCACCTCCCGCACCATTTCAATTATTTTTCCAAAAACCTAAGAATATAAGGAATCACTAATCATCTCTACCAATGAAGAAAACAATAGTTGGAATCACTGTAGTTGGAAAAGATAGAGAGGGCATCGTAGCACAATTCACAAATTTCGTATTTCAAAAGCACGGTAATATTGAAAAAGTAAATCAGAATGTAATAAAGGGTTTATTTGGTATGTATCTAGAAGCATCCTTTACTTCTAAGATTAATTTTAAGAAATTAGATTCGGAACTACAAAAACTAGGTAAAAAGATAAGGATGGAGGTTAGTACACACTCTGAAACTAACTCGGAAAAAAATATCGCTATATTTGTAACAAAAGAGGACCATTGTCTAAAAGAGATTTTATCAGCAAGACGTACTGTCAAAGGTAAGATTTCTGTAATTGTTGGTACAGAAAAAAGCCTTGCACCACTTGCAAAAAAAGCAAAAATTCCATTTGTCATTGTTAATGATAGAAACCAAGAAAAGGCTGAAGAAAAATTACTCAAACTTTGTAAAAAATTTGAAGTTGATGTAATAGTCCTCGCAAGATATATGAGAATTTTAACACCAAACTTTGTTTGGAGATATCCGGATAGAATCATAAACATTCATCCATCACTGCTCCCGGCATTTCCTGGATCTCTTGCTTATGCACAAGCATTTGAACGAGGAACAAAAATTGTTGGTGTAACATCACACTATGTTACAGAAAATCTAGATCAAGGACCAATAATTTTCCAGGATTCCTTCAAAGTAACTCCAGAAGATACTCTTGAATCAATAAAAAAGAATGGTCAGAAGTTAGAGGCTACTACTCTTTTGAAGGCTGTAAAAATGCATCTAAGTAACAAGTTAGAAGTTCGCTGGAGAAAAGTTCACGTTAAATCTAAGTGAAAGTAATGGACGCTAGCGATCTATATGATCCTGAATTTAGAAAATTAATCAAGTCAAAAAAACCTACGGTCATAATTCCTGTTGGCTCTACTGAGCAACATGGGGCTCATTTACCAATAACAACTGATTCTGATATTGTGACGGAGGTCGCTTCACGTTTAGCAAAAAAATGTGGCTTCATAGTTTTTCCAACAATTAGTTATGGTGTTTCTAAGGAACACGATCCCTTTTTCAATGTGAGTCTGGAAAGTAATACTCTTTGGAATATCATAGGCGACATTGATAGATCAGTAGTAAAAAACAAACTCAAGTCAGTTATAATTTTGAATGGTCATCACGGAAATGCTCTATCATTAAAACTAGCAGAAAGAAAGACAATACTCCAAAGACCTACTAGAATGCGGAAAATAAGATTTTACTCATATTGGCATTTCATGAACCATGAATTTGACCATGCTGGATTTGTAGAGACTTCAATAATGCTGGCTATTTCAGATAAGGTCAAGATGAAAAAGGCGAAAAAGGGGTTAATAACAAAGGGCTTGAGTAAGAAGGAAATACAAAGAATTAACAAACTTTCTACAGAACAAGCTGGATTTCCTCAGGTTGCAAAGAACGGAGTGTGGGGTGACCCAACCGGTGCAACAAAGAAGGACGGACAGAAATTTCTTGCTGAAATTGTAAGAAACTTGGCAAAAGAGTGTCAATCTTGACTTACTGAGTAAAGTTGAAAATTATACCAGTGAATGTTTAATATACGGCTTCGTAACCAGTCACAATAAGTGTAAAAAATGTCCGTTGATATGGCAGTAAAAATATTGGATGAGAGTATTAACAAAACAGTACTGATCAAGCTCAAAGGCTCAAAAACCATCAGAGGTAACCTTCTAGGTTTTGACCAACACATGAACCTGCTACTCGACCAATCAGAAGAGATCCCTTCTGAAGGCGATTCTAAAGAACTTGGAACCATAGTTGTGAGAGGAGATAACGTCATAATGATATCTCCACCACCATCCTAAAGGTGAAAATGCTATGGTAAAAGGCACAACATCCATGGGCGGTTTTACTAGGAAACATGTACACATTAGATGTAGACGTTGTGGTAAAAACTCGTATCATAAGCGTCATCGCACATGTGCCAGTTGTGGATTCCCAGACTCCAAAATAAGAAAATATTCTTGGATCAAATGGTACACCTAGATGCAAGAAATCAATTATAGTGTAAAAAACGAATCTAATTCACTGATCATAGAACGAGATATTCTGACAAAATCTATTTCAAGATTATATCAACAGGACCCTCAATTAACAAAAATACAACAAGACAAACTTCTGACAAAATACCAATATCAGCTTAGAGTAGTAAATGAAAAAATCGAAAATTTAGAAAGCAAAAAGGAGCCAGATGTTTCATCAGCAAAAGATCAATCATTCAAAGAAATGGATCAAAAGTTATCAAGAATAGAAAAAAGATTACAAGAGTTAACAACAAAATTCACCCGACCTAATGAAGATATGGAGAATGTCAGCAAAAAACCAACTGAAAAAGCTAAGAAAGCTGATTCTCAAATTTTAGCAAAAAAGAATGAAGAGCCAAGTTTCTATGCACCTAATATGAAAACAGACTCAAAACCACGAAAAGATCTTGAGGTTGTTACTATGACTGAAGTACCCAAAAAGATACCAGAATT
Source organism: uncultured Candidatus Nitrosopelagicus sp. (assembly GCA_964503555.1). Classification (GTDB taxonomy): domain Archaea; phylum Thermoproteota; class Nitrososphaeria; order Nitrososphaerales; family Nitrosopumilaceae; genus Nitrosopelagicus. The sequence goes on along the minus strand of CAZDAA010000036.1, from coordinate 2,564 downwards.
TTTCCTGACTAAATTTAAAGAAAAACAATTAGAAACAAAAACCAACCAACATACTACTGATATTCCAGTAGTAAAAAATTTAGAAAATGTAGTTAAGGTTACAGTTCCTCAAACTAATGTATGTGAACATCCAGAATGTGCAAATCCAAAATTTACAAATAGACATTGTACATTACATAGTAATTCGAATAAAACAAAATTTGAGAATAATGAAACTGGAGTGGCTATTCCAAGTTTTCAACCAATAGAATCTCAACCACCTGAGATTAAACACCCGATCACAAAAGAAAACATGAAGGAACAGGTTAAGGATGTTGATGAATCACTTGATGAAGATGATGATGATATTACCAAATTAACAGAGTCTATAGAAAAATCATTATCTAATCTAGATCAAGTAGAGGTAGAATAATTGACATATGATAGTGCCATTAAGGCATTATCTCAGGATGCATTAAAATTTGTAAAAAACAACCAAGTCATTGGATTAGGTAGTGGGAGAGCCGCAACTGCATTTGTAAAATCACTATCCTCGTATGTAAAAAAAAATAAAATTCATGTAAAATGTATACCAACCTCTTTACAAATTAAATTGGAAGCAGAAAAGGGGAAACTTCATCTTATGGATACTGTCCAAGATCAAATCGATGTTGTTTTTGATGGAGCTGATCAAATTGATAAGCAAAAAAATTTGATAAAGGGTGGCGGTGGTGCATTGCTAAGAGAAAATATTCTCATTAGTGCCGCAAAAAAAGTAGTTATTATGGCTGATGATTCAAAATTTGTAACAAATTTCAATAGAGATGTACCAGTTGAAGTTCATCCTTTAGCTAGAAATACAGCAACAAAAGCTATTTCAAAAATTGGTGGAAAACCAATCATTCGAACACTTGATAGAGGATATCCATTTGTTACAGAAAATGGAAATATTATTCTTGATTGTGATTTTAAAACAATAAAAAAACCAAAAGCATTACAAGAAAAAATTCAAAGTGTACCTGGGGTTTTAGAGGTAGGTATTTTCACCAGAAAACCAGATGTCATTTACAAGGCACTGAATAATGGACATTTTGATGTGATCAAATAGAATTAGTTTTTCTGGACACTAATTTACCGTCACCACATTTACCAACAACTTGGAAATCTTCAGATACTGTTTGTCCACGAATAATGGTTTTTACTGGCCAACCCTTTAGTTTCCAATCTTCATAGACAATATAGTCAGAAAATCCACCGAATAGATCATTTGTAACTTTCTGCTCTTTATTTAGATCAATTAAGGTGATATCTGCATCAGAATCAGGCTCAAATGAACCCTTTGTAGGATACATTCCAAATATTTTGGCTGTATTCGTACTAGTGATATTTACCAACTGTTGCAGTGTAATTCTATTTTTGTTTACACCCTCACTAAGTAACAATGGCAAAGATGTTCCAATACCTGGAAATCCTGCTAACGCATCCCAAACAGTATCTCCATCTAGTTTCAGCTTTAATTGATTCGCCACGTGATCTGTTCCAATTGTATCAACTTGATTTGCATTAATCGCATTCCATACAGCCAAAACATCATCATCACTTCTTATGGGTGGCATTACTTTGGCAAGATATCCTTCTTGTTTTTCATAGGATAGCGTCAAATAATGAGGACATGTTTCAGTAAATATTTTTGTTCCATTTTTTCTTTCTTCATTAATTTGTTGTAAGGCAGCACGAGAACCTATATGGGCAAAATACAAAACACAGTTGCAATCTCTAGCAATCTTTGAAATTGTTTTGATTGAATCTGATTCTGATTCAGAGGGTCTGCTTTTAGACCATGCAGAAAGTCCGTCAAGATTTTTTTCTTTAGACTTTTTTATTCCGCATCCACACTGTTCGTAATCCTCTGCATGAACCAAAACAGGACATCCAAGTGAGGCTGCCTTTTGTACAACTTTAGTAATTATTTCAGAGTTTACTTCTACACATTCTTCTCGTAAGACATTCTCCCCAGGTTTCATATCCATATACACATGTCCAACTTCTCCTCCCAGATTCATGTACAGTTTGAAAGAAGTAACTCCATTTTCTACACAAAACTGCATTTCATTTACTTGGTCTAAGGTAAAAATTGATGCATGAATAGCATAGTCTACATAATGAGAATTTGAACTGTATGTCAGTTGATCTGATAATGATTTTTTATAAGAGTCACCTAATCGAAGCATTCTCATCATGGTGGTTACACCACCGATTGCAGCGGCATGTGATTCAGATCGTGCAGCCTGTTCTATTGGAGAGTAGACTCCATAGTGTACATGGGGATCTATAACACCAGGAATGGACACTAATCCGTCAGCATTAATCCTATGATCGCATGATGGTGTTTCATTTGTTAACTTTACAATTTTTCCTTCATCCAAAATCATATTTTTATCAATTATTCCAGTAGGTGTGATAATGTGCGAGCCTACGATCAATGTATCATATGTCATCTAATTCTATTGCAAAATTCTAGTATTTTTACTTGAGTAAATGAATAAAAACTGATTTTATGATGAATATTACAGGGCTGGTGGTTT
>CAZDAA010000035.1:0-6420 GCA_964503555.1 uncultured Candidatus Nitrosopelagicus sp. | reverse complement strand
GTAGCAAAAAATCTCAATATACAAGTTTTTCCAGTAATGACAGATGGCATAAAAAATATTGTATCTTGGACATATTATTGCCCTGGATGTAACAGTAATTTTTCTGAAAGCATAAAATGCCCAAAATGTGGAAATACACTAAAAAGAAAAAAATTAAAAAAATGATTCAGGAATCGTGAAGTGTTTTTTGGTTACTTTTTTTTAAATATTTACTTTGATTCTGTAGTATTTTTTTAATTTTTATTGCACGAACTTTTCCCAATCCTTTGATCTTCGCAATCTCTGTAGTTGATGAACTGAAGACTTGTAGTGGACTACCAAATTTTTTTAATAGTTGTATAGCAGTTTTTTCCCCTACACCGGGTAAGCTACACAAAACAGAAAGCTGTTGTTTCCGTAAATCATTTGATTTTCTAATTTTTTTGATAAATGGTCCTTTGAATTGCTCTTTTTTTGAACACATTGCAACTAATAATTTTGCAGTATGGAATGAATCAAGTGTAGTAATTATTGGAATTTTGAAATCAATTGCAATAGATGAGATTGCTCCATAAAATACAAATGGATTTTCTGTCAAATCCTCAATTGAATTAATATCTCCTTCCACTAAGATGATAGGAAATTCAAAATTATTCTTCAGTCTATCACATTGATCAAATAATCTTCCATCAAACACGGATGAAATTAGATCTTGGATACTTTTTCTTTCAACTATAGTTTCAGGTGCGACAATATAATCTCCAATTGGTAACATTTTCATTTCAACATTGACCCCAATTGATTTCAAAAGATCAGGTATACCACTTTTTTTTTCTCTCTCATCTACAACTATACGTAGATCTTTTAAATTCATAAATAATATCAGTATTTTTTATTAATATTTTATTGGGAAGATTCGCCTTCTGATGGTTGTTTAGCACCCATAGCAGATGGGTTTTTGATCATTTCTTGAATCTTAGATTCTTGTTCCTTCAGGCTAGTTTTTAGCTTATCCTCCTGTTTTGCTAAAACAGTAGTTCTAGTTTTTATTAATTCCTTTTTTTCCTCAAGATCTTCAAGAAGTGTTTGCTTGTTTGATTTTACCAATATCGTACCAGCAAATTTGAAAACTGCATCACCGTCAGATACTTTTTTTAATTCTTCCAATGATTTTTCTGTCTCTATATTTTCGAATTCGAGTTGCTGTTTTTGTGAAACAGTCATTTGGAGGTTTTGTTGTGTTTGCTGCAGTTTTGCTATTTGCTCTTGCAGCCATGGTGGTATTTGTTGATTGGATGACATGTAATTATACAAATAATGTTTGATTATATATTTACTGATTTAATTGAGTCGTAACTTGTTTGAATAAGGCGTATACATGAATTAAGATTAGCACGCATATGCGTTAATTCATTTGATTCAATTCGAATTGTGATTTTATCGTTAAAAGACATCTCAGTTTTTGTTGGATTTTCAGGATAAAACTCGTTATCTGTATTAATTGAATCAAAGATTGCCTGTGATTTTTCTTTTGCATCTACTTCTATTTTTGCATTAAAGCTTGACGTCATAAGCTGAACCTGCCACTTTGAATGCGCACTTTTTACAACTCCAGATCCCTACAGCTTCACGACCAAATTTCAGTGACCCGCATTCTGGACATTTCCTTGTAGATTTCAGTAAACGATGAACGTGTGTGAATTGTTTTCTGGGTTTGATTCCATACCGAGCACCAAGACCGGAAAGTGATTTTTTCTTTTTGGCAAGTTTTGCCATGTTATTGTGTTTCTCCTACTGCCTTCTTGATAATCTCTCTGATTTTTGCTCCAGATGAAATAGATATCTCGGAACATTTTACAAGTTGTTCATACGTAAATCCATCCTTACCTCCTTTTTGAAGTGCAACAATATTTCCATCCGAGTTTGTTGTTATTGTAATTCGTGCATCTAGACATGCCCATTCGTCAATATTTGGATCAGTCAAAATAAATTCCCCTATTCGTCCCATTGTGATTGATACAGGTATAGTAGTTATTGGAGTATCTACATTTTCTCCTTCGACCACAACTGGTTCACCATCTTTCATCTCCCACTTTGGCATCTTTGAAGTCATGATTGCTGCTACTGAAGCATATGAGCATGTGTCGAACAAGTTTCCATCGTGATCAGTTACCACATTATCTGAGAATATACCTATAACGGATTTGTTTTCTTCCAAAACACATTGAGATAAATCAATCATGCCACTTTCACGTATGCCCCTATCAACAACTCGTGCAAGTTCTATGACAGGTGGTTGAGGAGGACCTGTTTCTGCACTTGGGTGTGCCAATGGCAGAATTTCCGCCGTACAGATGAAAATACCTCTATCTCCCGTATCAGGAAAAGGTCTATCAGGTTGAATTTTTACACCAGCAACAACTTCTGTATCACCTAATCTAACTCGTGCAGAACCATTAGCATGTGGTATTACTCCTGTGACTACTTCCAAGGTTCTATGCTCATCAAGTGCACGACCATCTATTCTTTTTCCCTCTTGAAGTAAATCGAGAATTTTAGATCTTTTTAGTTTATCTATAATTGAAAAATCTGTCATTGTTATCAATCACCCTTAGAAAAATATTTTTCCCGTAATGCGTTTTTCTGTATCTCGTAGACCTTTTTACATCCCTCTACGCCTAATTCAATACATTTGTTAAATTCATCAGGTGTTAGAACACCATCTAATTGTAAAAGTGTGATTTTTCCTAAATTTGGCATGTATCCAATGGGCATATCAGCTTGTCCTGCCTGATCTTCTTCATTATTTACATCAAGTATCAAAGCATCTCCAGCTTTTCCTGAAGCACATGCACAAACTAAATCTCTCATAGGAATTCCAGCGTCAGCCAACGCAACAGATGCTGCATCAAGTGCAGCACATCTAGTTCCACCATCAGCTTGTAAAATTTCAAGAAATACATCTACTGCAGTTCTAGGAAATTTTTCAAGCATTACAGCAGGTTCTAATGCTTCTTTGATAACTTTGCTTATCTCTATCTCACGTCTAGATGGAGCTGGGTTTTTTCTTTCACCAACAGAAAAAGGCTCCATGTGATATCTAACTCTCAAAATTCCTGTATCTGGATTTGACATATGTTTAGGATGAACATCTCTTGGTCCAAAAACACCTGCTAATATTTTATTTCCACCGAATTCAATGTATGCAGAACCACTTGCATTTTTTAATACTCCAGCTTTTATCGTAACTTTTCTTGTTTCATTTACCTTACGACCATCACAGCGAATGCCATTTTCGTCAAGTAATACCATATCTGATTTTCTTCCACCCAAATTAATCACCATTAGTTTCTAACATTTTTTTCACTTTATCTGTCAAATCAGCAAGATGCGCCTGCTCTTCAACCATTTGAATTGCTTCAATTGCCTTTAATAACCCATTTGATTCATTGCTGGATACAACTACGAGACCATTTTGGCCTATTGTGATAGATGTGTCAGTAGAAGATTCAATTGTCTGTATCATAGAACCATGTTTACCTATAAGACGAGGGATTTTTGGTGGAGAGATCTTTACTAATTCACCTGAATCAATCTTTCCTAAATTCTGATCTGCGATAGATATCAATGGTTCACGTGATCTATCAAAATTTGCAATTTTTGCACAGATAAGATCTCCAATATCAAGTCTGGATTTCATATCACTCATAGTAGGAGAAGAACCTCTCCCAAATACATCCTGACCCAAAAGCATTCCTTCATAACATGAATTAATGTCAGCAAACCAAGAGTTTCCAAATATAGACGTGATCTTTCCTATGACAATATCGTCAATTTTTGGCAGATAAACAGCGCTTAATGGAATCACTCTAACACTGTCATCATAAATATTCGTCAAGCCAATGCTAGTTGCAATAATTTTTTTCCCATCCAACATCACATTTTCCCGTAATCGTAGTGGTGAAGTGGTAATTACATCACCAGGTATAACATATTGTTTTTTATCTTTAAAATTTCTCAATTATTTTCATCTAATATTTTTTGAATTTTTTCATCCATATTTGAATCATCTGTAGTTGAATCTAGCATTTTGAATATTTTAATAATTTTGTCCAAATTTGAGCCATTTTCAGATTTCAAAACAATTAGGCCATTTTGGCCTATTGTGATAGATGTGTCAGTAGAAGATTCAATTGTCTGTATCATAGAACCATGTTTAGATATAATAGAAGAAATTTTTGCAGAAGAGATCTTTACTAATTCACCTGAATCAATCTTTCCTAAATTTTCACCAGATATAGTAACCAAAGGATCACGTGCAGTGTCTCCAGATACAATCCTAACTGCAACAAGATCACCTATATTCAATTTTGAGGAAAGATCATCTTTACTAGGATTATAGTCTTTTCCAAATATATCAAATGCTGGAAGTATTCCTACATGGTAAGAGTTTATGTCAACTTCCCATACCATAGAAGTATGTGATTTGATTTTACCAATTACTAAATCATCACTTTTTGGAATATAAAATCCAGTTAAAGGAGATACACTGGCTTGATTATCATCTATCTCGCAAAATCCAATTGCGGTTGAGAGTAATCTATTATCATCAAGTATAACATTTTGTGCTGGTTCATATGAACCAGAAATTGTGTCTCCCGGTAAAACAAATTGATTTTTATTTTCACTCATTTTAAAACCTCTACAAAAGCAGTGCCTTTAGTTACTGCACCTAATCTATCAATCACATTTGGTCTTATTCCAGCGGGTATTTCTAGTATCGCTTTTAATGAACCGTTTGGTTGCCAATCTTCTTTTTTCAAAACACCTGTAGATTTTAAGACAGTGTATGATTGTGCAACATATTGAGCGGGTACAGATATTTCTAACAAAAGATTCTCTGATTTTAATGGAATTATTGAACGTAGTTTCTCGATTATATCTTTAGTTTGTTCATCTACATTCTTGAATGGATCAATACTGACACGAGCATCAGTCATGGCTTGCTCAATTCGTAATGGTGGGTGAGGTAGATGCGAACGTGGATCAACAAAAGTTTTTGCGATGAATGTAATTACCTGCTTTCTTTTTTCTGAAGTCATTTTTCTACGCTGATCGGTTGTTAAATTTAGATCTCCCTTTTCTATGATTTTCTCAGCGATGGTTGTGATATCCTCTGTTTTGAACACTTTTTGCAATTTTTCTGATGACGCTCTAGTGCCTTTTCCCGCATCTGAATAAATTTCATCAGAGACCAAAATGGAGTTAATATCTTTCAATTTCCCTAATTTGTAATCTAGTGCAGGATCAGGCTTGACCAAAATTTCAAATCTATCACCCTCAAATGTGTATTTAGCTATCGAGAATTTATCTGCCATGGTAATAATTAGGGGTATTATTGATATTAATCTATAATTTTCGAGCTAGATTTTTATTTGGAAGTTAAAGTTTTTCAGTAAGATTTGTCTTCTATTCAAACGCTAAACGCTAATGAGAAAAAAATCACTCTCAAATTGAAGGGTTTTCCCTTACAGTATGCAAATGCACTTAGGAGAATATGCCTTAATGGCGTTCCAATTTTTGCAATAGACACTGTAGATGTAATTGAGAATTCATCCGTTTTGGCAGATGAGGGTATAGCACATAGATTAGGTATGATCCCTCTCAAAACAGATGTTACAAGGTTTGATGAATCAGATTCCCGAGTAATGCTTGTTCTTGATTCTGGAGATATTGATACAACCAAAACTATAACTTCTGCAAATCTTTCATCGAATGATGAAGTGGTAAAACCAATCTCTGATAAAATTCCAATTATAGAACTAGCTCCTGGACAAAAAGTAAAGCTTGAAGCATACGCAAGACTTGGCAAAGGAACAGAGCATGCTAAATGGAATTCAGCTAATGTTTCAATATTGACTGATAGTGATAAAAAGGATGAACATCTTTTGACAGTAGAAACTACTGGATCTCTTGAACCGATAGAAATAGTATCTGCTGGTATTGAAGAACTCAACAGAAGATTAGAAGAATTTAAAGAAGATATTACTAATTTGGACAAATAATGTTCATACTATTATATTTGGGTTATAAGCGGTGATGATTTAATGGCAAATCAAACAGTTTTGCATATGGTAAAAGATCTGAAACAAGCTTCAAAAAAGAATGACGCACCTATTTGGTCCAAATTAGCAAGTCTTGCTTTAAAGACTTCATCTTCAAAACGAGTGGTAAACCTGACAAAAATAAATAATCTTACAAAAGATGGTGATATTATTTTTGTACCTGGTAAAATATTAGGAACTGGAAATTTATCTCATAAAATTACATTATCTTCATTCTCCATATCTGTAAATGCTGCAAAAAAAGTAATTCAGTCTGGTGGCAGCATACTAAAATTAAATGATATGATTACAAAATTCCCAACTGGAAAAGGTGTAA
>CAZDAA010000034.1:0-6687 GCA_964503555.1 uncultured Candidatus Nitrosopelagicus sp. | reverse complement strand
TGTATTTGTAAATGTCATCTAGGAGGTGCCGTCAGCTGTCCTGGCTGCAAAGAAAACCATAATGAGGAACATAAATGTGAATTCTGTAAATGATGTTTTAGTTAGATACTTTTCCGTCAGAAGTGTAAGTTAGTTTTTTGGCAGACTTGTGACTGGGTTGATGTCCATGTACATAATCTGCACTTTTTTGTGATACAAAACATACAGCTGTTAGGAACCACATGATTGGCACAGCCATGATGAATACTAGATCAAATACAGCATCAAAATCCACGAACATAGGCCAAAGTAAAGTCAAAACACCTGCAAAGACAGCACAAACAACAGTTGCTAACTGATTGTATAAGTAACCCATATTTTTTCAAAAATTTTGTAGAATATAACAGTAATGCTTGAAATTCTTATCTGGATACAAATAAAATAAAAAATCAGACCTAGGTATTAGTCAGTTTTTTCAGTTGTCTGGGTTTCAGATTGTAAGATTGAGATTTTTGCAAGTAATTCGTTTCTAAGATCACCGGCTACACGTCTTACAGTAGGTCTTGGAACACCTAATTTGTCAACAACCTTTGAATAAATTTCTTGTTTGTCTTTAACACCTGCTTTAAGCAAATCATCGATTTCTGCTTTAATAATTGTACTTTGATTTGTACGATTCACAGTGGTATTGTTTTATTGTTCTATATAAGACTAGTTTTCTATATTTCAAAATAAAACATTTTTAAAAGATGTTTGTTTAACTGCAAAAGATTCTTAAACCCAAATTTAAATATGAAGAAAATGGCTTATGCAACGATAGAAACTAATTTTGGCAATATAAAATTTAAATTGCTGCCAGAATTAGCGCCAGAAACAGTTAGAAATTTTAGAAAATTATCTGATTCTCAATTTTATGATGGAACTTTATTTCATAGAGTAATACCTGGATTTATGATTCAGGGTGGTGATCCTAATACAAAACAAAGCAATCAGAATAATTGGGGTATGGGTGGTCCTGGTTATACAATAAATGCCGAGTTTAATCCTAGATCACACTTAACTGGAATTGTTTCTATGGCAAGAGCAATGGATCCTGATAGTGCAGGTTCACAGTTTTTTATTGTAACTTCAGATAACAACACTGCCAGTTTAGATAATCAATATACAGTATTTGGTGAAGTAACAGAAGGAATAGAAATAGCTCATAAAATAGAAAATTTGCCTAGAAATAATAATGACTGTCCGTTAGAAGAAGCTAAAATATTACATATATCAATATCTGAATAATTTTTTATTGATTTTTATCTTCGTCGAGCCATGAATAACAAAAAATTTTGTGTGTTCTTTCCTCATCTTTCTTTATAGTTTCACCACATTTTTCACAAATCAATAAACTCACCCATAACACTACTAAACTCACATTGTTTTATACTTTAGAAGACGGTTAAGATTATTCAGCTAATAATGCTTCCTTAACAAAATAAAAGCTTCTGTCATCCTGCTTATTTTTTAGAAGTTCCTTACAAAAAGCCATTTTGGCTAGTACTTTAGATACATCCAATGGGCTCGCAATCCATCCATTCTCTCGTAATTCACTTACAGTTTCAGATACCGTTCTAGGCTGATCAAAAAAAGAATTTGTTGATAATGTTACAAGTTTTCCATGCAGTTCGTCTATCGTAACCAAAACTGGATCACTAAATTCTGGTTCATGAACTTCTGCATCTTCAAGTAAACTTAACTTATTCATTACTTCTCCATTTTCTTGAATAGGGATCTGCTCGAAAAAATTCTTGTTATTTCCTTGTAGATATAGCGAAATATTTTCAATCACTTCACCTACTGTATTATTATCTATATAGAAATCACGAGAATCAACTTCAATTTCATTTTCCCCAATTTTTATTTTAATTTTAGCCAATACATCATTTTCATCTAATTTTTAATTTATTTTGTTAGCTCTAAGTAGCTTTAAGAAAGTATCAAAATTTTTACACATTATTCTGGCTATTTTTTGAAAAGAATTTATACGAAATTATAGGCACGGTAATATGCTAACAGTCTTTGGATCAACAGCACTTGATACTATTAGAACCCCCACAAAAATTTTAAAAAATGCTTTGGGTGGGGCAGCTACTTTTGCTGGAATTTCATCTAGTTTTTTTACCAAAACTGGACTCATTGCTGTAATCGGAAAAGATTTCCCAAGAAAATATCACAGAATACTTGAACAGTATTTTGATCTGAAAGGACTTTCGATAAAAACTGGTAAAACCTTTAGATATGATGGTCGTTATAATAGAACTTTTAGTACTCGAACAACGCTACGCACAGATCTAAATGTTCTGAAAAACTTCAAGCCTATAGTTCCTGAAGAATATAAAAAATCGAAATTTGTATACCTTGCAAATAACGATCCTGAACAAAATATCTCGTTGATTAAAGAATTTGATAATGTAAAATTTTCAATGTGTGATACAATAGATTTTTGGATTAATACTAAAAGATCTTCAGTAGTAAGGATGTTCAAAGCGGTAGATGCCGTAGTGATTAATGATGAAGAGGCAAAATTACTAACTAAGGAATTCAATTTGATTAAATGTGCAAAAAAGATAATGAGTTGGGGAACAAAATATGTTATTATAAAAAAAGCCGAGCATGGTTCACTTTTGTTCTTTGAAGATGTTATCTTTGCATCTCCTGGATTCCCATTAGAAAATATTGTAGATCCCACTGGCGCAGGGGATTCATTTGCTGGTGCAATGATAGGTTATCTTGCATCGAAGAAAAAAACTGACCTATCATCTATTAAAAAATCTATTATCCATGGTAATGTAATGGGCTCATTCGCTGTCCAAAAATATGGGTTAGAAGGATTATTGAAATTAACAAAATCAGATATTGTAAAAAGAGTTAAACAGTATGAAAAAATGGTTAGTTTCTGAAAAGTTATAGGTGTTAATTTTTTGTATATATCATGACTGATAAATTAGATGAGATTTTCACTCTTCAAAAAAATTTTGAAAGAATGATGAATTTGGATCGATACCCCAAAGATACAGAAGCCAAACTTTCTGCATTATGTATCGCCATGATGCATGAAGTAGTTGAGCTTCAGCGTACAACAAATTGGAAATGGTGGAAAAAACCTACATCTTTCAATCAATCAGAAGCACGAGAAGAATTGATAGATATATGGCATTTCTTAATTCAGGCTTCTATGGAACTTGGTCTAACACCAGATGATATTTTGAAAGAATATCAAAGAAAAAATGAAATTAATAGACAACGACAAAAAGATGGTTATTAATTCAACTTCTATAAGCGCTTAGGACTTTTTTTATTTTTAATAAATCTGATTTTTTCACCTTGGGATGTATAGGTAAACTGATCACATGACGGCTAGCCCATTCCGTAGTGGTTAGAGTTTTTTTAGTTTTATAATATGGTGTCTGATGTATTGGTGGATTATAGTAAACTGCCGCACCAATTCCAGTAGAATTTAGTTTATTCATTATCTTGTCTCGCTGTTTTAGTGTAACAGTATACAGATACCAATTCATCACCTCATTTTTTCGTTCCTTCGGCAAAATTATGTCGTGGTTTTGCAAAAATTCAGTTAGTATCTGTGCGTTCTTTTTTCGTTGTCTTAAGAAAGTTGGTAATTTTTTCATTTGTATTTTTGCTATAGCAGCATTAATTTCAGGTAGTCGTAGATTTAGGCCAAACTTACTTGTAATATGATGTTTTGATAATCCATGGTTACGAATTTGTTTAAGTTTTTCAAATAATTTTTTATCATCCGTTACAATTGCACCCCCTTCACCAGCAGTCATTACTTTAGCTGCGTACATACTAAAACATCCAAGACGGGAAAAAGTTCCAGAATGTTTTCCTTTGAATTTTGAGCCTAAAGATTGTGAAGCATCTTCAATAATTTCAAGATCATGTTTTTTTGCTATTTCCATAATTTCTTTCATATATGCCACGTGACCATACAGATGGACAGGGATTATTGCTTTTGTCCGTTTTGTTATTTTCTTCTTCATATCATCTGGATCCATTGTAAAATTATCCTTCAAAATATCAACAAATACTGGTTTGGCACCAATAGATTTTACAGAATTTGCAGTTGCAACAAATGTAAATGATGGTATCAAGACTTCGTCATTTGGTTTTATGTCTAATGCATACAATGATGCCTGTAATGCTGATGTTCCAGAATTGACTGCAATAGCAAATTTTGATTTAACGAAATTTGATAAGAGATCTTCAAATTGTCTAACACGTTTTCCGCCTTCAAATGAAGCTGAGGTCAATGCTTTTTCTGATAAAACAGAGGTGACCTCTCTGATTTCCTGTTCATCAATATCAGGAATATTTATTGGGATATTCACTAGCATTCCTGATATTTACTGTTAATAAATTTCATTAACAAATTATATGGTTTTTATATAAACAATTACTAGCGCAATAATGAAAAGACGACATCTACATGAAAGTGATAAACAGTATAAGATTTTTCTCTATATTTTTTATCTATGTATGATTATCATGGGTTCCATAACATTCTATGGAATTTATGCTATGGGTGAAGAATGGAATGAAAATGGAATGTATGTTATGGGTGAAGTCCTAGTACAAACACAAGTTCCGTTTGAGAATTTTGCAAATCTTTCTACATGGCTCTTCTTTTCTACAATAATTGGTTGGTATTGTTGTTCCAGGATAGGATGGAAAAAAACAGTCGGGTTAAATTCGTATAGAATGGCGTTGACTCAGTTAATGGTGCTTGGGTTTGCTATCATTTGTCTCTATGAAGTATTATGGAGTTTTACTGTGTTGAATGCTGAAATCACATCACAAATGATTTTACAGAATACTATACCAGATATTGATTTGCTCATGGTAGAGTATCCAGATCCTTTACGACCATGGAATTTAATTTTTGCAACAAAAATTTGGTTAGCAGGGTTCATTATTAGTGCACATGCGTTTTATCTTAGTACCAGACAAAGAAAGACGTTAGAAGATCTAGATGAGTAAACTGAATTTTTGATATGATATGAAGAAAATTCTCGACGGCATGAAAAAAACTATGTTTGCTGTAAATCCACCTAGATATACGGCGTTAGAGAGATTACATAAAGTTCAGACTGCTAGACCGTTTAGAATTTTAATTGCAACAATACTTTCTGCCAGAACGAAGGACGAAAATACGACTAAGGCTGCTGATAAGTTATTCAAATTATATGGTACTCCACAAAAACTGGCAAAAGCCAAGGTAAAGGATGTTGAGAAAGTTATCAAGTCAGTTGGATTTTATCATGTAAAATCAAAACGAATAATCGAGGTTGCGAATTTGATCCTCTCTAAATATAATGGAAAAGTACCTGCTGACATAGACAAGCTTGTTGATATGCCTGGTGTTGGAAGAAAGACTGCAAATTGTGTTCTGGTATATGCATTTGAAAAACCAGCAATTCCTGTTGATACTCATGTACATAGAATCTCTAATAGGTTGGGTTTGGTCGATACAAAAACACCCGAAGAAACAGAGATGGCTCTAAGGGAAAAAATTCCTAAAAAGTACTGGCTTGATATTAACAATACTTTTGTCATGTATGGTCAAAACATCTGTAAACCAATTTCTCCAATGTGTGATGTATGCAAAATCAGAAAAACATGTAATTATTTTCAAACTAAGAACGCCTCTTAGTAAGAACAAGTATACTGATTACAGCCCCAATAATCCCAGTTAAAACAAATGGAAATATAGAAAATGGATTTTCTCCATAATCAGCCGAAATAATTTTTATGATAAATATGCCTGATGTCATTGCTGGAGGATCACTAGAACTTTCCATTCCATGTGCGGAATATGATTTAATTGTAAATGGTGAAATATCAAGATTTGATATTACAGTTCTTTGTCCATTACTCACTGAAAGACCATGTTGCTCAGAATATTTGATACTAGTTTCCATTCCTTTTACCCAACCATTTTCATTGTCAGAGTGTACTAGGACATAACCTGTTTCTGGCACCTGTGCAGCTACCCAATACTTATAGTCAGGATGACTACCCATCCCAATCTCAAGGAATTTGTCAGTTATATCTACATCATAGATACGGATAACGGCATTACCATTTGGATTTCCATATAATAAATCATTTTGAAGTGCTAACTGCCAACTTCCTGGATTGTGATTTCCTAATTCAGTTATTTCTGCATCTCTTGAAATTGTGTTGAAAACATGGTAAGGAATGTCAATTTTATCTGTAAACAAGGATGGGTTAACAGGATCAACAAAATCTCCTATCTTGGGCTCTTGGGCAAAAACTGGAGATGTCGTACAGATTAGAAGAACCAGTAAAAATAAAATATATTTCATAATTTAGCACGATATTTGTACAGATAAAAATCTAATCAACAAATGGCTGATCAAAATCAATAATTACCTTTGCTACTTCTGGCCGTAAAATAAATTCTGATGGTGCCTTTCCTTCTTGAATCATTGAACGAAGTTTTGTTCCACTGATTTGCTCTCTTGATTCAGCATCATGTGGACAGACTTTTGGATTAGTAAAGGTAAGACACTTCCTACAGTAAAAGAATGCCGGGAAAAATATTGGTGAAATATCAAGTTCTGGATATTCCTCAAATATCTTCTGAGCAGCAAAAGGATCATAGAAATTACCAACACC
>CAZDAA010000033.1:0-6830 GCA_964503555.1 uncultured Candidatus Nitrosopelagicus sp. | reverse complement strand
TTTGATATCTTTGGTGGAATGGACATTGTTGAGGAGGTTGCACTGGGTTATGGAATTGATAATCTAAAACCGGCATGGCCGGCATCTGTGCACATTGGTGAGAAAAATACAACATCTGAGAAACTTGACTCAATTAGCAGATTGATGACTGGTTTTGGCTTTATGGAAACGCTAAACTCTACGTTGACAAGCGAGCAAATTTTGTATGAAATGACAAACAAAGATTCATCCCAGATAATCTCTGTCATAAGCTCAAAGAGCCAAGAACATACAATTCTAAGAGATTCAATTCTACCAGGATTATTAGAGAATTTATCAAGGAACATACATGAAACATATCCTCAAAAATTTTTTGAGTCTGGTATAGTTTTTTCAAAAGGTTCTCCGATTAAAGAAACAACAAACCTAGCATGTGTCAGCGCTTCAGAAGAAACAAACTTTTCAGAAATGAAGTCTGTCTTGCAATCACTTTTCCGAATTGGATTTAATATTAAGTGCGAAACGAAGACTTTGTCGGAACATGCACTTTTCACTCAAGGCAGGGTAGCAGAAATTATTGTTGGTAAGAATACAGTTGGATATATCGGAGAATTAGATTCTAAGGTTCTAGAAAATTTTAGAATAAGAACAAAGGCTGTTGCCTTTGAAATAAAACTAAACGGATTAATATTTGACTAGTCTGTGTATTACTGCCCAAGAGCATACGCACAGACGGACTATGATGATGATGATCGTTATGATCCTGATGATTTGATAGTTCACCCAGGTGCGTAATAAGTGGGCGCCCCGGTTTCAGATCTAAAGGAGGTATGGCTAATACCAATGAATCTTTGCGAGTCAGGACCGGGGAACATTTAATTTCAAAAATAATATCTTGTTAACAAATGGTAAATTATTGGCTTGCTAAGCAAGAACCCAGTGGACCAAGGGGATACAACTTTTCAACATTGGAAAAAGAAAAAACAACAGTGTGGGATGGTGTTCATAATAATTTAGCACTCAAGCATATGAGAAACATGAAAAAAAATGATCTGGTAATGTATTATCATACAGGTGATGAACGGCAGATAGTAGGTATAATGACTATTACATCAAAACCCTATCCTAATCCGGAAGAAGATAACGAACGGTTTGTAGTGGTTGATGTCAAATATAAAAAACGACTAAAAAATCCTGTATCATTAGAAGTAATGAAGAAAGAAAAATCTTTTAAAAATTGGGAATTATTACGAATATCAAGATTATCTGTTATGCCTGTTCCCGCAGATATTTGGAATACAATCATTAGAATTTCCAGTTAAAATAATGAGAATAACAGTGTCATTGATATACATCGGTATCGTAATAATAGCATGGCAACAGCATACGTCCTCATTAACTGTGAATTAGGTTCCGAGGAAGAAATAATCAAACAACTGAAGAATCTAGAAGGTGTTATTGAAGTGCATGGAACATTTGGCGCTTACGACATCTTGGCAAAAATTGAATCCTCAACAGTTGAAATGTTACGTGAGACCATAACATGGAAAATTCGTAAAATAGAAAAGATTAGATCTACCCTTACACTGATGGGTATTGAAGGCCAAACATAACTATTTTTTTTATTAACATGTTATTGCATTTTATCTTTGTAATAAAAGAGAAAGAATTGGGACAACGAGATAAGGAATATGAATATGTAAAAAAAATGGCTCAATTTTTTCAGGTGTGGATAAAAGCAAAATTTTCTCTTGATTTTGAAATTAAATGTGATGAAATGATCACCAAACCAAGAGTAATACTACAAAGATTAGACACTCATTCATTACTAAAAGATCATACAGAGCGTGGAAAGGATATTTTTCATTTTTACTTGACTCATTTTAGACCATTATGGACTGATTGTCTTTGTGAAGGATATCATGCAGAAAACTTTTGCATGTTGAGATGGGAAAAACCTAAAAATGAAAATGATGTGCTATCGATGGCAGAAAAGAACTGTACTGCTGTATCACACGAAATAATGCACGAATTGTTACGACAATCCGGATACAAAAGATACATAGAAGACGTTCACGAAGTTTGGCAAAAACATCTTTTTGGCGCTCTACCATTTGAACAATACGACGAAGATTTTAAACTAACTTCAAAAAAACCATCATTCCTTGCATTAGATACTACACTTTTTGGATTGTGATTCAATCCAATTGATTGATCTACTTTAACATTTTGTAACTGAATAGATTCTATTTTCAAAATTTGCAGTTAGAAAGTTTACTTTAGTTTCAGGATTTTCATCTCTAGATTTACTTAATTGTTTTAATGCAACAATAGCTTTCCCCTTGAATCCTACTGATGAACCATAGATTGCATCAATTAATTGTGTACCGTGATCACCATTTTTTACATCATCAACAATATCATGGAATTTAATAACATCTTTTTCTGAGACAGAATTGCCCTTTGGTTTGTTAAATCCAATAGCTACATACATACCGTTATTTTTTATAGCGATTGGAATTTTGTGGTTTTTATTAGATTTTCCAGGTATAGTTTCATTAATCAAAACTTCACATTTGTGATACATGCTTGATACATAAGAAAAAAATCTATACTGAGCAAATTTACCACTTAGATCTTCTTCACAATCAACAAAAACTCTGTGTAATGTTTCTAATGATTGGTCATTCATACTGGCCAACCTGTCATTGATTCTTCCACGAACAAGTAGATCCGAATCACAATCTTTTGCAATTAATGCAAGTATAAAGTCAGGTAGATTGTAGTTTTGTAAAGCAGCTACAAATGCACCAGACTGTGATACACCAAAACTAGGAAAGCCTTTTTTTACCAATCAAGTCCACCACAAAAAACATTGTACGAAATTAACTTGAGAAGCAATAGTCTAGAATATCGTTTTTCTCTTATAATTGTATGTAAAAATTCACCAAATCAGTTAATCCGTTTATAAACGAAAAATCCTACAAGATGTTATTGGAAAAAATAGAAATTGATACAACAGCAGAGATGGTACAAAATGTTTACTCTAAGCTCGAGAAGAATATTTTAACATTCAAGAAAACACTCAACCGTGATCTAACTTTATCTGAAAAAATTTTTGCTGGGCATTTAGAAGAAAAGTTTCTAAATAAAATTTTGGCAGAGGGAACAGAATATGTTTTCTTACGTCCAGACAGAGTTGCACTCCAAGATGTTACTGGTCAAATGGTTATGCTTCAATTTATGCAAGCGGAACTAAAATCAGTTGTACTTCCTACAACAATTCATTGTGATCATCTAATACAAGCTAGAACCGAAGGAAAATCAGATACAAAGCTAGCAATATTTGAAAACAACGAAGTTTACAAATTTTTAGAATCATCTGCAAGTAAATTTGGTGCAGGTTTTTGGAAACCTGGTGCAGGTATTATCCACCAAGTAGTTTTAGAAAATTATGCATTTCCAGGAGGTTTGATGATTGGTACAGATTCTCATACACCAAATGCTGGTGGACTTGGAATGTTGGCAATTGGAGTTGGTGGTGTAGATGCAGCGGAAACAATGGCTGGTGTACCTTGGGAGCTGCTATATCCAAAACGTATCGGTGTTTATCTGAAAGGTGAGATGAATGGCTGGACCTCAGCAAAGGATGTTATATTATATGTTGCAGGAGAGCTTTCAGTATCTGGAGGCACAAACTCTATAATAGAATATTTTGGTCCCGGTACGAAATCTATTAGCTGTACGGGAAAAGCTACAATTACTAATATGGGTGCAGAAATAGGTGCTACATGTTCAATTTTTCCATATGATGAAAGAATGGAAGTTTATTTGAAATCAACTGGAAGAAAACAAATTGCTGATCTTGCTAACAAATACAAAGAACATCTAACGGCAGATCCGGACGTAGAGCAGAATCCTGAAAAATATTTTGATAAAGTTATAGAAATTGATCTGGCAAAACTTGAACCTCACATAGTTGGTCCACACACGCCAGATCTTGCGAGACCTATTTCACAATTAGCTGATGATGTAAAAAATAAAAATTATCCTGACAACATATCTGTGGCATTAATTGGAAGTTGTACAAATTCTTCATATGAGGACATGTCTAGATCTGCAAGTCTAGCAAAACAGGCACAGTCAAAAGGAATCAAATCAAAAATTCCATTACTAGTAACCCCTGGCTCAGAACAGATTAGAGCAACTATAGAAAGAGACGGTCAGATTGATTCACTAAAATCAATAGGTGCAACCGTACTCGCAAATGCTTGTGGACCATGCATTGGTCAATGGCATAGACCTGAACTCAAAAAGGGAGAACGAAACACCATAGTAACATCATACAACCGTAATTTTCCCGGTAGAAATGATGGTAAACGAGAAACGATGAATTTTATTGCAAGTCCTGAATTGGTAACTGCCTTAGCACTTGGTGGTAATCTTTCTTTTAATCCATTAAATGATTCTCTTATAGCATCTGACGGAACAAAGTTTAGACTGAATCCACCAGAAAGAGCACCAGATGTACCTGATAGAGAATTCGTAAATGTAGAAGATATCTACTTGCCTCCTTCAGAAAATCCTGATGCTGTTCAAGTATTGATTGATCCAGAAAGTGAAAGATTGCAAAAACTTGAACCATTTACTGCATGGGACGGTCAGGATTTGAATAATCTGCATATAATTATGAAAGCAAAAGGAAAATGTACTACAGATCATATCTCACCTGCTGGTCCTTGGTTAAGGCTTAGGGGTCACTTGGATAAATTAAGTGATAATTTGTTGCTAGGTGCAGTTAATGCATTCAATGATGAAGTGGGCAAATCCAAAAACTCACTCACAAATAAAATTGAAAACTGTGCAGAAATTGCGAGGCAGTATAAAAAACAAAATATTTCTTGGATTATAATTGGTGATGATAATTATGGTGAAGGAAGCAGTCGTGAGCATGCTGCAATGACACCACGTTATTTGGGATGTAAGGTGGTTATTGCAAAAAGCTTTGCCCGTATACATGAAACAAATCTCAAGAAGCAGGGAATAATGGCATTAACATTTGATAACACTGAAGATTATGAAAAAATTCATGAAGATGATAAAATTAGTATAAACTCTTTGGGTGATATTTCTCCTGGCAAATCGGTTGATTGTACTATAGAACATGCGGACAAAACATCTGAAAAGATTATCTTAAATCATTCTTACAATGATTTACAAATTGAATGGTTCAGAGCAGGTTCTGCCATGAACTTTCTAAGAAAAAACCAAAAGGATTAATCTTAACGTGGGGCCGATCGGAATCGAACCGACGACCTACGGGTTACTTCGCAGCTCCAAACTCACATCATCTTTTCATCAGAGTTTGAACTTTAACCTCTGGAGCCCTTAGCGGTGAACTTCGTAGTCACTGTCGCCCTACCAGGCTAGGCTACGACCCCACAAATTTGAAAGCATCAGCCTTGAATTTTAAGTTATTTTACTAAGATTTATTTGCAAAAACATCATTTTAATGAAATGGTCAAACCAATCATAATAGCCATTGGAGCCATTCCAGCGTTATTCGCTATTCTCATCATGGTTCCCATGGTGACTATGCCTGATACACCTACATCAGCCATTAATCCTAGCGATACGATCAAGATCGAGTATACCAAGCATGATTTGGTAATCATATCATTTGGCGTGACGGAAAAAACCGTGTCTCAAAATACCCAAATCTTGACGATAAAAAATGATGGAACAATAGAATACAATGTGATAATAGACGACGGTAGTACTCAATCTCATCTTACCTCTACAATCAGCAATCAGAATATGCAAAAAATATCTGCACTGATCAAGGAAACTGGTTTCATGTCAATACCAGATCAGGCATTTCCCATCCTAGATGAAGTGACAGAATATACAAAATCAACAATTAAGGTTACATTAAACGGTAAGACATCTCAAATTTTTTGGCCTGAACAAGATGCAACTGATAAACTCATTCCTCCAATAATTACAATGATCGAATCTGAGATGGAACAAATCATCAATCAGATCACAGAATAATCATGAAGATCTAGATTCTCAAAATCATGAATTTTGGCTAAATTTAGGCACAATCTTGATGGATAACCATATGGTTTATACGTAGTATTTTTCGAGAAATGGCAATATGGAAAACGGTACCGTGAAATGGTTTAACCACAAAAAAGGCTACGGTTTCATCGAACGAGAAAACTCTGAGGATAAAGACCTCTTTGTTCACCACACTCAAGTTGAGGGTAGTATTCGTGATGGAGACAAGGTAGAGTTTGAAGTTGGTGACACTGAAAAAGGCCCAAACGCAGTAAAAGTAAAACGAGTAGAATAAGATTAGTAAATTTTTGATTAATTTTCTTTATTTTATAGAGTAACTAACTTTACAGTATCCATTCTTTTATTTTTTTGAAAGCCCCTAGTGATAGTGCTAACTGAATCTGCATCGCCCTTCAGCATGAACAATTCCATGCATTTTTCACCCTCAATTTTGCTGTGTAAATGGGTAGAAATTAGGTCCTCAAAGCTGTGTTTTATCCCGTTTACCTGATCATCATATTCGTCATTGTGGACTACCAGCAAGATTGCATTGATATTTCCAGAAAGATTTTGATTCTGTTTTTCCTCCGCAACAAAGCTCCTGATTCCAGCTCTGATGGCATCAGACCTTCCAGAGAACCCCATTGACTTTTGGAGGTTGTCAATCTCCCTAAGAATTTCTTCAGTGAGTGAAATTGAAACAATAGGCATGAATAGATTGTTATTAAGAAATATAAAAATTTTAACTAAATGTTATTAACTTTTTATAGATTTATTAATAATAAATC
>CAZDAA010000032.1:0-6989 GCA_964503555.1 uncultured Candidatus Nitrosopelagicus sp. | reverse complement strand
GAAGGTCACGACAATAAAACTCATCATAAGACATCTGTCTTCTTCCATATGTGAACGTCATAGTTACCGGCCCCATTCCAAGTGGATCCATTTCATGTGTTCCTACAACCTCAGTTTCAGGTCCAATGAATTTTTCAATGTGATCAGGATGTGCAATTACAACATCCTCACGTTTGAAGCCATCACGAAGTAATCCAGCCTCTACCTTACGTAAACCATATGGGGCAAATTTTGCTACGCCGTTATTATGTGGTGAGGAATTACAGATAAAATCAAACAAAATTTTTGGTGTTACTTGGTTTCCTAAAATTTTATACCAAATACTACCATGATCACGATTTGGATTAAGCGCAGGTGCACAACCAAAAAATGTAGCCAATGAAAGTCCACGATATTCAGACATCAATGTTCGATCCGCAGTTAGTACGATTTTTGGACTTGCCATTACACTAACGTAAAACTTCAATGATTTATTTTAAACCTTTTGAGATTTCTGGCTATATTTTTTCTAATTTTCCAGATTTTGTTCGATGAAATTGTCCAAATTCATCACTTTGTACCAGATGTGTTCCTTCAAAAATAGTACCATCACGGCATGCCAGATCTTCATTAATGCAACAACTTCCACATATGCCAATACCACATTTCATCATACGTTCAAGGCTTGCTTGGACGGTGATCTGGTTTGATATTGCCAGATTTACAGTCTTATACATCATTATCTCTGGTCCACAAGTATAGATTGCATCAAAACTATTCTCATCAAGTAATTCTTCAACAACATCTGTAACAAATCCTTTTTTTCCATATGTACCATCTTCTGTAACTGGTATAACCCGATGTTCATTTTTTTCAAGGAGTTTATTTGCTAGATCTTCAAAGAATACTTCTTCTTTTGTTTGAGAACCAATTAGCAAGGTAACGTTATGCAATGGTTTACAGAAAGTAATCAGACGTAGTAAAGGAACAAGACCGGTTCCCCCCCCAACTAACAATAGTTTTCCGTTTTTGATATCAAAATGGTTTCCATATGGACCACGAGTTCCAATATAATCACCTACTTTAAGATTATACATTGCAGTTGATGATTCACCACGTTTTCTAACTGTAAATGCAGCTTTACCTTTTTCTTGAGTGACCATTACACTCATAGGTATTTCATTCACACCTGGAATCCATACCATTGCAAATTGACCTGGAAGAACATTAGATAATATTTCATCAGAGAAGATTAATGTTCTAACAGTTGGTGTTTCGTCAATAATTTTTTCAATTGTACACATATGGTGAATGTTAGGATCTCTTAGCATTTCCAATCATTTCACTCATTTTTGCATATCCATTTTTTTCCATATAATTTTTGATACCATTATTTATTTCCGCGAAAACTTCTGTCCAATGTTCACCTAATACACTTCCAAACTGTACAGCACTTGCTCCAGCAAGAATAAATTCTACAGCATCTTGCCATGTAGAAATTCCACCACATCCAATTATCGGAACATCAAACTTGGATGAAATTTCATAAACACATCTTACAGCAATTGGCTTAATTGGAGTTCCAGACAAGCCACCGATTTTATTACTAAGAATGGGTTTCTGAGTTTCAACATCTATAGCCATTGCACGAATTGTGTTGATTGCAGTAATACCATCTGCACCAGCCTCACAGGCTGCACCAACAGTATCAAGATAATTTGTAGTTCCTAGTCCTACTTTTGCTATAACAGGAACGTTTGTATCCGATTTTACCTTTTTTACAATTTTTTTTACAAGTTCAACATCATCACCAACCTCAAGACCAACTTTAGCAACATGTGGACATGACAAATTTAATTCATAGGCTGAAATCTTACAATTTTCAAATTGTTTTACCATAAAATCAAAATCATCCTCGGTTGATCCAACCAAGCTTACAATTATTGGAACATCATGACTTTTTGAAATCATATTGGAAAATTCGGTAGCGCCTGGATTTGCTAATCCAACTGCGTTTAGCCAGCCACCACCTTTTACACTAAAGATTGTTGGATTTACATAACCATCCCATGGCTCTTTACTCAATGATTTTGTGACAACAGCACCTGCTCCGGAACGGTATAAACGTTCAAAAATATCAAGTGAGATTCCTAAAATGCCGGAAGCAAGAATAGTCGGCCTCTCCAAAGCTAATGTTCCTATTGAAGTTGAGAGGCTAGGTTTCACTCTGAATAGTTGAATAGTATTCTCATATAATAGTTGAGTACCAAACATTATTGTTAACTTTTAATGAGGTGTAAACATCACATTTGTTATGTTCAGGGTTATCCTAACTGAATTAGGAATTGCAGTTTTTGATGATAAAGCATGTATCAAAACATTCCCTTTTTCTGAGCCAGCAGATGAATATGTTTCTGTAAAAAAAGGTAAATCAGAGATTAATGAACTTTCTAAGTTTCTCCTTGAGAAACAAAAGGAAGTACTTGTAAATGATTTAGCATTGAATGACTTGTTAAAGAAAAAAGACATTGAAACACAGGTTATGTCAGAAAGTGAAATGGAAGATATTCAACTAACTAAACCAGAAGTTCTAGTTAATGCAGAGTTTGCTAAGGATGAAAATGATTCTATTCAAAAACTAAGAGAGTTTGCAATAAATTTATCATCATCTAAAATTACAGAGGTTTCAGGTAGTCCTGATCTTCATATAATTCAAGCAATTAATACTTTGGATGACACTGATAAAATAATTAATGGAATTAGTTCTAGGTTAAGGGAATGGTATGGCTTACATTTTCCTGAGCTTGACAATATTATAGATAGTGTAAATGGCTATGCACAAATTGTCATATCTGGTAAAAGAGAAAATATGGCTGATAGTGTGTTTGTTGATGCAGGATTTCCTGATTCAAAAGTACAAATGCTATCATTAGTGAAAGAAAAAAGCCGTGGTGGGGATATTTCAGAAGAAAATCTTGCAATTGTTCAGATATTAGCTAAAAATATCCTAGAATTATTTGATATGAGAAAAAGTTTAGAGGCACAAATAGATGAGCAAATGAAACAGGTGGCACCTAATATTTCTGCAGTACTTGGTACTACTGTTGGTGCAAGAATATTGGCAAAAGCAGGAAGTTTAAACAGATTATCAACAATGCCTGCAAGTACAATTCAAGTTTTAGGAGCTGAAAAGGCTTTGTTTCGTTCTTTAAAAACAGGTTCAAATCCTCCAAAACATGGATTGTTGTTTCAACATGCAATAGTACATGCAGCACCAAGATGGCAACGAGGTAAAATTGCAAGAGCTGTAGCTTCAAAGGCATCAATTGCTGCTAGAGTAGATGTACATGGAGCTGGTGTGAACCAAACACTTCTTGATAAATTAAATGTTAGAGTAAAAGAAATTGAGACAAAATATAGTGAACCAGTTGACAGACCACCACGACAAAATTTTGATAAAAATAACAAATCAAAACAAAGAAGGAAAGCTGATAGATTCAAGAGTAGAAAGCGTAGGAACTTTGGAAGACGTCAAAGATAATGTTTTTTGGTTCACAATTGACGGTGAAAAAAGACTAGCCACAAAAAATTTAGTTCCAGGAAAACAGGTTTACAACGAAAAATTTGTTTTATCAAAAGGAACTGAGTATAGAACATGGGATCCTTTCAGAAGTAAATTGGCTGCCTCAATAATGAATAATTTAGAACATTTTCCATTCAAAGAAAAATCAAATGTGCTATATCTTGGAGTTTCTACTGGAACAACAATTAGTCATATATCAGATATAGTTGGACCAAATGGGACTATATTTGGTGTAGAACATTCAAGTAGAGTTGCACGAGATTTTTTAGACAGAGTTGCATGTTATAGGAAAAATATAGTTCCAATAATTCAAAATGCTAGACAACCAAAAGAATACTTTTCAATTTATAATAAAGTTGACGTAGTTTATGTTGATATTGCACAACCAGATCAAACTAACATTGCAATAGAAAATTGTAAAATGTATTTGAAGTCTAAAGGATATTTATTTTTAACAATAAAAACAAGGAGTATAGATGTAACTAAAGAACCAAAACACATAATCAGTAATGAGATCAAAAAATTAAACTTAGATTTTGAAATTAAGCAATCAATTGATCTGAAACCATATGATAAGGATCATGCAATGATAATTGCAACATCATTGAATTAGTTACTAATATTGATAATTTTTTGGACTGGTTTCCAACTAGTACGAATAAATGGTTGTGGTTTCTTGTAAGAGTTTAATATTTTCTTTACAGATTTGATAGTTTTTTTGTCGGATGGGTAACCGCTACCAAGATTAAATTTTTTATTCAGTCGATGAATAGTCTTATCACGATTAACTTTTGCAAGTATTGATGCTGCTGCAACCACAACGAACCTACTATCCGCATGATGAGATGATTTAATTTTTGCGTTTGATGATAGTCCAGATATTTCCTTACCAAATCGTTTGTAATCAACATCACATGAATCAACATAAGAAGTATCTGCATTTAGCTTCAAAACTATTTTAGCCATAGTTTCCGCTTCCAAATGATTCAGGTTATGACTTGAAACATACCGATCTATTGTTTTGGGAGGAATTTTGATTACATGGTAATTGTCGACGATTTCAATTATCTTCTTATATAAAATCTCACGTGTTTTTGGAGCAAGTTTTTTAGAATCACGAACACCAATTTTTCTTAGTTTTTTTATGTTCTTTTTCTCTATTGATATTCCAGCAATTACCAGAGGACCAATCATTGAACCCCTTCCAGCATCATCAATTCCACAAATCTGCATGAGATTTTCCACTTTTTGATGGTATTAACCGTTATAGGTAAAAAGAATTCAAGAAAACTATTGCAAGGAATAAAAGAAAAATTTGTAGAGATAACAGAAGGTAGTACAAAAATTCTTGTTCTTGATAAATCCATAAGTGATAAAGTTCCTCCAAAAAAACCAGTTTTTTTTAATCCTGCAGCAAAACTAAATAGAGATTTTTCAATTTTAGCATATTCAGCATTCTGGAATGATTTTGATAAACCAAAGATCTTTCTAGATGGACTAGCAGGCGTTGGTGCTAGATCACTTAGAGTAGCAAATGAAATAAAAAATGTTGAAAAAGTTGTAATAAATGATGTGAATTCTGATGCACTTGATGTAGCTCAAAAATCTGCTAAATTGAATAACATATCAAATTTTGAAACCTCTGAAAATGAAACCTGCCGTTTTTTTAGTCTATTTTCACAGAAAGATAATAGGGGATCAATTGTAGATATTGATCCATTTGGCTCACCAACAAAATATTTTGATTGTTCTATCAGAGCTACAATGCATGGTGGATTACTATCAGTAACTGCTACAGATATGCAGGTTTTACATGGTCTGGCAAAAAATGCATGCAAAAGAAAATACTATGGAGTTCCAATTAAAACAGAATATTCGAATGAGATAGCAATAAGGCTAATACTGGGTTGTCTTTATGCTGTATCTGGTAGATTGGGCATACAGATTATTCCACAATTTGTTCAAACTCATATGCATTATTACAGAATATTCGTAAAAGTATTAACAAAAAAAGATCAAAATCAAAACTTGGGATATATTTCACATTGTTTTGAATGTGGTAATAGAATAATCGAAAAAAAATCTAGTAGTAATTGTGATAAATGTAATGGAGAATTAAATTCTGCAGGACCGCTTTGGATAGGGCAATTATTTGATAAAAAATTTGTAAACAATATGTTAAATGAAATTCCAAAATTTATAGTGGATAAAAAATGTGTAGGAATTTTAGAAAAATCTGTTTCAGAAGCTGAAATGCCTGCTACATATTATACTCTTGATAAAATTGCTTCTAAAATTAAGGGAGCACCCGTAAAAATGAAAAATGCCATCAAAATACTTCAAGATGCTGGCTATTTCGCTAGTCCAACTTCACTAAATCCTACAGGATTCAGAACTAATTGTACAATAGATGAAATTGTAAAGTTATTCGAAAACTAATTACTGTATCCGAGACATATACAATATAATTCACTGCTTGGTTTTCTACTAGCCTTTGGTTTTGTCAGTTTAGATTTAGAAAATTTTTTTTTCATGAATTGATAAAATTCATTCGAATATTCACCATCAAAAACTTTGAAAAGTGCATTTCCTTTTTTTTCTAAAACTTTCTCCATAATTTTTTCTGCCGCATAATTCAATGAGATTTGTCTTGAATGATCTATAGCCCAATTTCCAGTTACTTGAGGGGAAAGATCACATATTACAGCATTTACTTTTTTCCCAAAAAAGGAAAAAACTTCTTCTGCAATATAATCACTATCAACGCTTGCTTTTACTATATGCACTCCTGGAATTTCTTCCACAAATGACGTGTCTACTCCCATTACTTTTCCTTTATTCCCAACAAGTTTTGTTGCAACCTGTGTCCAACCTCCTGGTGCACATCCTAAATCTAAAACAAAATAACCTGGTCCAATTATTCGATAAGATTTGTTGAGTTCTTTTAGTTTGTAAGAAGATCTGCTTCTATAACCTTCTTCATGGGCTAATTTTCTATAATGATCTTTTCTTGCATCTATTAATTTCATTTTTAATTACTATGCTTACTTTCTATACGAACCCAATCTTCAATATATTGACAGGTTTTTGGACTAATTTCACCATCAATTGAACATTGTGCTTCTACTGGACATATCAAACATGGTGCTCCCTCTAAAGAAGATGTACTAACCGGTGTTCTTTTAATTATTAATTTGTATGTCCATCTTCCATTTTCTAATATTTTTTCTCGTGAAATCATTCCCATTCTTTCTAATTTTAATGCCAAGCGTGAACCATCTCTGCTGGAGAGCTTTAATTTTTTCCAAAGCTCACTTTGGAACATTCCTTCTGTTTCATACTCAGCTACAATTTCACAAACCTTGTTAGATAATCTATCCATATCAGTTTTATCTATTTGGAAACCGGTGATCTCTTCCTCAGTAAG
>CAZDAA010000031.1:0-7325 GCA_964503555.1 uncultured Candidatus Nitrosopelagicus sp. | reverse complement strand
TCCATCCAGAGGTTGTAGATTTCAGTATGCCTCCTGCAGGATGGTTTCAAGGATTAGCAATTGTATCAATCAAAAAACGATATCCTGGTCAAGCAAAAAAAGTTATGATGGGATTATGGGGTATGGGACAATTAGCATTAACCAAGATAATTGTGGTAGTTGATAGTGACGTGAATGTGCATAATGTCAATGAAGTGATTTGGGCAATTACGACAAGATCTGATGCTGCACGAGATACTATTATCATAAATAATACACCCACTGACACCTTAGATCCCGCTTCACCGAAAGTTAATTTGGGCTCAAAATTAGGAATTGATGCAACACAAAAAACTTTGGAAGAAGGATTTGAACGGGAAATTCAAGAAGAAGTCAAAGTGGATGAATCAACAAAAGAAATGGTTGATTCAAAGTGGTCAGATTATGGTATTTGATAATTACAAACAGTTTGATAGAAATTATCTCTTTCTTCTACTTCAAATCCAATCTGATGAATAGAATCAATAATCTGTTTGCTTGTCAGCTCTGTGGAACGGGAACCAGTACATGATACAACTTCTTCTCCAATTAGTGTTCCACCAAAATCATCAGCACCATATTGTAATGCTAATTGTGCCATTCCAACCCCATTTGTTAACCATGATGACTGAATATGTGAAATAAGTCCATCGAATACAAGTCTAGATATAGCAATCATTTTTAGAAGTCTATGTCCACCAGCACCAGAAGTGATTGTACCATCCTTTTGCATTACGGTGTTATTAGGTTCAAAACTCCAAGGAATAAACGCCATAAACCCATTAGTTTTTTCCTGAAGATGAACAATTTTTTCAAAATGTTCAGCAATCTGTTCATTTGATTCTACATGACCATACATCATTGTAGCAGATGATGGAATTTGAAGAGTGTGTGCTTCTTCCATAATATCTAACCATTCTTTACTCATAATTTTTTTAGGACTAATGATTTCTTTTACTTGATCATTTAGAATTTCAGCCCCAGCACCAGGTAATGATTGTAAACCCGCATCCTTTAATCTTGATAATACTTCTTTGGTTGATGATTTTTCAACTTTAGCAATTGTATCAATTTCTGATACAGATAAACCATGAACGCCGACTTGCGGAAATTTCTTCCTAATCATTTTGAATGAATCTTCATAATACTCTATTCCAAGATCTGGATTGTGTCCTCCTTGAATTAACACTTGTCTAATTTTAAATAAATCCCATGCAGTTTTAACTCGTAATTCAATTTCATCCAAGCCTAATGTATAAGATTCTTCATGGTTAGGTGGTCTATAAAACGCACAAAACTTACAATCAGTAATACACACATTTGTGTAATTTAGAATTATATTATTCACAAATGATGCTTTTTGACCAAATTTCTTACGTGTCAAAGTTCCAGCTGTTAGTCCCATTAAATGTACGTCATCTGACTCAAGTAATCTAACACAATCATCAGGTCCAGGTCTAATTCCATTTAGAGAATTTTCAAGTATATCTTTGATATCAGAGTTATGGATTTGGTTCAGAATTTGGCTCAATTAACCCAATTTTGATAATGATTATGACTATTTAATCGTTAGAAAGTGGGAAAATCAATTCGCTATAATTTTTAAGTAAGATACAAAAATTATACCATCTATGGCAACTGGAACTGAGATTAGATTAAACAGAATTCTAAGAAAAGGTAGAATGCTTTGTATACCTATGGATCATGGAATCTCAAATGGTCCTATCACTGGTTTAGAAAAACCACATTCAATGATCTATAAATGTGAAAGTCATGGAATTTCATGTGTTATAATTAACAAAGGTATTATCAAAACTCTACCAAGACCACCTAAAGTTGGAATTTTAGTCCATTTTTCTGCGAGCACATCACTTTCAACTGCACCAAACAGAAAGATGCTTACTGGTTCCGTTAATGAAGCATTAAGACTAGGTGCCGACGGTGTTTCATTACATATCAATATTGGTGGAAAAGAAGAACCTGAGATGCTTGCTGACTTGGGAAATATTTCAGAGCAATGTCACAAATGGAATGTTCCTTTATTGGCAATGATGTATCCAAGAGGTGAAAATATAAAAGATCCACATGATCCTGAGATAGTTGCTCATACAGCTAGAATTGGTGCTGAATGTGGTGCTGATATTGTTAAAACATTGTATACTGGTGATATTGATTCTTTTTCAAGGGTTGTGGAAAGCGTGCCTGTACCAGTAGTAATTGCTGGTGGAGCAAAAATGGAAACTGATATGGATGTTTTACAAATGACAGAAGATGCCATGAAAGCAGGAGCTAAGGGTGTAACATATGGTAGAAATATCTTTGCACATAGATCTCCAGAAAAGATTGTTGAAGCTCTTTCAGGAATTATATTCAAAAATCAAACAGCAAAAGAAGTGATCGATACAATTGACAAACAATAAACAATTAATCATACAACCCAAAGTTGGTAAAAACCAACTAGTCAAGTTTATGAATAATCTAGAAGCAGAGGGGATCAAAACTGTATTTGCAGATCCTAAAATTCTGAAAAAAACAAAAATTCAAACAATTTTCCCTTCTCAAGACGCTAATTATGTTGTTTTAGATAGTGAGACAATCAAAAAATTAAAAGGGAAAAAAGTTGGAAGACGGTTTAAGGTATCTTCAAACAAAGATATTGAAAAAATTCTTGACTCGGCAAAAAAAGGATTGGATTTTGTAATAATTGAAGTAAAGGATTGGAAAATAATTCCGTTGGAAAATATTATTGCAAAATTACACAAACTTCATACACAAATTTTTGCGATTGCAAATAACCCAAAAGAAGCAAGAAAAATGTTTTCTATTTTAGATGTTGGAGTTGATGCTGTAATTTTCAATACAGGTTCAATGAATGAAGTGAGAGAAGCATTAGTGTATTTAGGTTCAAAAAGTTTTGATCTAAGTGTTGGCAAGATCATAGATATTCAAGAAGTGGGTGATGGTGAGAGAGTATGTATTGATACTGCATCTATGCTCAATAAGGGTGAAGGTATGCTCATTGGTAATAGAGCAAATTTTTTGTTTCTAATTCATAATGAATCAGTTGGTTCGTCATTTACTTCACCTAGACCATTTAGGGTTAACGCAGGTGCAGTTCATTGCTATACATTGTCACCTGATGGAACGACCAAGTACTTATCTGAATTAGAAACTGGTGTAGAAGTGCTTGTACTTGATACAAAAGGAAAAGCAAGACGTGCTACAATAGGTAGATGTAAAATAGAAAAAAGACCAATGCTTATGATTAAAGCAAAAGTTGGTGAAGAAATTGGCGGTATTATAGCGCAAGACGCGGAAACAATTCGTTTGGTAAAATCTAATGGTCATTTGATATCTGTAACACATCTAAAAAAAGGAGATTCAGTATTAGTTCACTCAAAAACTGCTACTGGTAGACATTTTGGAATGGAGGTATCTGACGAGTACATATTAGAGAAGTGATATGGTATACAAAACATGTGTTAGTATTGGTGAAAAAACACCAAAAAAAATTAGTAAAAGTCTTTCCAAAGCACTAAAAAAATCTGACCATGCTGAGATTAGGCTTGATTTCATAAATCCTGAGTCAATACCTGAAACATTAGATATAATCAAAAAAGATTTAAGAAAATGTATTTGCACATTAAGACCAAGTTCAGAAGGGGGAAAGTTTTCAGGTACTGAAAAAAATCGAATATCAATTATAAAATTAATTGCAGAATATAATCCATTTTTGTTGGATATAGAATTTAATACGATTAAAAAAAATAAAAATCTATTACGTTATCTTAAAAGCACAAATACTGATCTACTTGTATCATGGCATAATTTTAAACAAACTCCAAATACATCCATACTAAAAAAACAATATTTTAAAATGAAGAAATTTTCAAACAACATCAAAATTGTTACAACAGCAAAGACGGTTAGTGACATACCAAAAATATTATCACTATATGATAACAAAAACACAAGGCTGATTGCGTTTTGTATGGGTGATATTGGAAAAATATCGCGTCTTCTCAGCTTATTTTTGGGCAGTCCATTCACTTATGTATCATTGGGAAAACCAATTGCTCCAGGACAACTTAAACTGGATGAAGTAAAATCAATGTTGATGAGAAGTGGGTAAATGACTAAAACATATGCAATAGTAGGTGATCCTATTGATCATTCGCTATCACCACTTATACATAATGCCGCATTTCGTTCTTTAAATCTAGACTCTACATACATTGCATACAGAATACAAAAAAATGAATTAGAAGTAGGAATAGAGGCTCTTAAAAAAATCAAAATTGCCGGATTTAATGTAACAATTCCTCATAAAACTGAAATGATGAAATTCTTGGATGAAATTGATGACGTATGCAATATGTGTGGGGCAGTGAATACAGTAGTAAATAATGATGGAGTGCTTAAAGGATATAATACTGATATAGATGGTTTCTTAGATCCTATAAAAAGAAAAAATTTGACGATTAAAGATTCCGAAGTGTTAATTTTGGGTGCTGGTGGTGCTGCAAGAGCAATTATAGCTGGAATGGTAAAAGAAAAAGCAGGTAAAATCACAATTACAAATAGAACTTTAAAGAATGCAACTGAACTAGTACAATTCACAAAAAACATTGGTGGTGATGCAACTGTAATTCCTTTAGAAGAAATTGATCAATTTGTTTCTGGACATAAATTCATTATAAATTCAACATCTGTAGGATTAAGAAATGAACCAAGCTTAATTTCTACTGATCAAATGGATAAAAACTCAATTGTATACGATATAGTCTATACTCCAATGAACACAGATCTTATTAATAATGCAAAAAAGAATGGTGCTACTATAATTTATGGTTATGAGATGCTTTTATCACAAGCGTCTCGTGCGTTTGAGATTTGGCACGGTGTAAAAGCTCCTTATGATAATATGAAAAAAGCGATATTTGGAGGGATGTAATGGTATCTGTACAATCATCTATCCATAGTGCGATCTCTATTGTAAACGCTATTGCTACAGGTAAGGGTGCTACACTTGGTATTTCAAAAAAAATAGATATCACCATAAAAGAATCGCCTGGAAAAGGAATAACAATTGAGTCTGATGGTAAGAGTATTAGCTCACGTTTGATCAATGAAGTAATAAAGCAAATAATCCCTGCTAATGAATTATCTAAAACAAAACTGAAAGTTTCATTGATTTCAGAAATCCCAACTGGTTATGGATTAAAAAGTTCCAGCGCAATCTCTTCTGCGGTATCTCTTGGATGTGCAAAATTATTTAGGCCTGATATGAATGAGGCAGAGATATTACGTATTGGTGTAGATACATCGATTAAAACTAAAGTTAGTTTAACGGGAGCATATGACGATGCATGTGCATGTTATTACGGTGGATTTAATGTCACTGATAATTATAAGAAAAAAATCATACACTCTGAAAAATGTTTAGATGATATTTCTGCTATAATTTTCTTGCCAAAATCAAGAAAAAGAGGAAAAATCAAAAAATTGGTTACACTGAGTAATGTTTTTGAGCGTGCCTGGAATTTTGCAAGAAATTCTGATTATTGGAATGCAATGATCATGAATGGACTTGCCACGTCTGCAATCCTAGGTTCGGATCCTAAAATTATCTCCAAATTGATTGAAAATGGCGCACTGGGTGCGTCTATCTCTGGTAATGGTCCATCAATTGCTGCAATTGCTAAAAATGATGTTTTAGCAGATGTGAAAAAAGTTTTTGCTCCACTGGATGGTGATGTAAGTATTACTAAAATAAATAACAAAAAGGCTGAAGTATATGAAGTGTAGAGTAGAAAAATCAAAAATTTCTGGACATATTATATGTCCATCAAACAAAAGTTACACACATAGAGCTATATTCATAGCATCACTTTCGGATGGCAAAAGTATTATCAAAAATATTTTAAAATCAAGTGATACCATTGCAACAATAAATGCCTGTAAAAACTTTGGTGTTGAACTTACTGAATCTGAAAATAAAATAATTATAAAAAATTCAATTAGTTCGAAGGTCGATGGATGTATAATTGATGCATGTAATTCTGGTACAACTATTAGAATTGCTGCAGCAATTGCAGTTCTATCTCATGGTAAAACTGTGTTATCAGGTGATGATAGTCTAAAAAAGAGACCAATGAAACCAATACTTGATGCTCTAGAATCAATGGGTGCTAAATGTAGTTCAGTCAAGGGAAAACCACCTATTTCAGTTGAAGGTGAAGTAAAAGGTGGTGAAGTACAAGTATCTGGTTCTATCTCCAGCCAATTTATTTCAGCATTGATGATTGTTGCACCAAGATTAGCTAATGGACTTGTTTTAAATATTCAAAATGAACTGGTATCAAAACCATATCTTGATATGACAATTGCAACAATGGATAAATTTGGTATCAATGTCAAAACTGAAATTCCTTATCAAAAATATATCATAAAACATCAAAACTACAAGGCTACAAATTTTACAATCCCATCTGATTTTTCTAGTTTAGCATTATTACTTTCATCCGCAGTATTATTGGGAAATGAACTTGAGATTGAACTTAGTATGGGTGATATGCCTCAGGCGGATGAAGCAATAATTGACATATTAGAAATTTTAGGTGTTGTTGTTACATTAGAAAAAAATATAATAAAAATTAAATCGCCTGAAAAATTAACTGGTGGAAAATTCGATCTAAGTGATTCACCCGATCTTCTTCCTGCAATTGCCATACTTTCATTAAAATCAGCAAAACCGATTAAAATTTTCAATGTTAAGCATGCTAGGTATAAGGAGACTGATAGGATTGCAATACTTGCTCGGGAATTAGTCAAATTAGGAATCAATGTTATTGAAAATGATGATGGTTTAATCTTAAAACCAGCGAAAAAATTAGTGAGTGCTACACTTTGCTCTGAAAATGATCATAGATTATTCATGGCTTTTTGTATCGCTGGTATGTATGTTGGTGATTGCAGTATAACTGATCCAGAATCAGTAGGGATTTCATATCCTAATTTTGTATCTGAAATGAAAAAAATTGGTGGCAAAATTTTTCTAGAT
The DNA here is from genome assembly GCA_964503555.1 of uncultured Candidatus Nitrosopelagicus sp. Lineage (GTDB taxonomy): Archaea > Thermoproteota > Nitrososphaeria > Nitrososphaerales > Nitrosopumilaceae > Nitrosopelagicus. Next base: position 244 of record CAZDAA010000031.1, on the reverse strand, counting down.
GAATGAATGCAATTAATTATAGATTGTAAAGTTATATTTGTCTTAAATAATATTATATTGTGGTAGGAAGTTCAATCGGACATAATTTAGTCTTAACAAGTTTTGGCGAAAGCCATGGTAAATGCGTGGGAGCAGTACTTGATGGTTGTCCAGCAGGTCTAGAATTACAAGAAAAAGATATACAAAGAATGCTTGATCTAAGAAGACCTGGCCAATCATTAGTTTCAACACAAAGAAAAGAAGG
>CAZDAA010000030.1:0-7411 GCA_964503555.1 uncultured Candidatus Nitrosopelagicus sp. | reverse complement strand
TCAATTACTTGTAATTCTAAGTATTGCCTGGGCAATGTCACCTTTTGTTTCGCCCAAAGCCTCTTTAGCTTGGTCCTCGTTACAGCTTGCCTGTTGACATACCAACATTATATCATCTTCTGAAAATATTTGAACCTCTAATTCTTTTTCTTCAAAACTTTCTGCAATAACCTGAAATATTGAATTTTCTTTGGACTTCATCTCAGTAACAGAAGGCTTGGGAATAATGATCTCTTTTTTATCAGTTTTTATTATGACTTCTTGAACATTTGGGATCTCGGTCATATCAAGACCCATTTTATCCATCATTCTTCGCATTTGCCGATTACCTCCTCGCATCATAATGATCTTATCCTCTTTGCTGACTTTTTAAACTATCTCTAATTTTGAGTGCGACTCCAATTGTCTGTCCTTTCATCATTTCTGAAGATAGGATGGCTTTTCCAACTGCAATGACCTTATTCTTGTATAATACTGGAACCTCACTCTGAATTCTTATGTTTTTTCCACATGATGTGATATGGCCACAAAATACAGATCTTCCATCCTCAACAAATGGCTTTGATTCTTTATCAATTTCTAGACAATTTTCCCTGAATCTTTTACTAGCCAAAAGCATTTGTGCAAAATATGGAGTAATGGCTAAACCGCCATCAATTCTTAATGTACAAAGAAGCTTTTGTTTATGAGATACTTCACGAATTCGTCCGGTTCTATGTGAAAATAAAATATCAATATCTTTTGGCAGATATTTTGAAACTCCGGTTCCAAATAAAGCGTCAATGGTATGTTTCAATTTTGAGATTGAGTTCATCAGAATGACGTATCTAGATATCTAAATATTTCTTGATACTATCTTATAGAGGTCAATTAATCTATATAGAAGGAAAAAAAGAATATAGTTAGAATGAGTGAAGAGGAAACGCGCAAAATTCAGTTTACGGGAAAATCTACCTACATTGTATCTCTACCAAAAAAATGGATTGGCGATCTTGGACTGAAAAAAGGTGATCAAATTCTGGTTCAGCGTAAGGGAACATCTAGTTTACAGATTGTGCCTTATAATACCAGAACAAAAAGAGAATCTGAAATAGCTACACTAGAAATTGACCCAAAAGAACAACCATCATCTGTAGAAAGAAAACTAATTGCACTTTACTTTTTACATTTTAAAACCATTAGTATAAAACCAATTAAGGGTAGAATTACACCGTCACAAAGAACTGGTATTAGAAATGCTGTTAAGAAAATATTGATGGGTTCGGAAATAACTGCAGAATCCTCTGACGGTATAACTATTCAGATTCTTATTAATTTAGTAGAACTTTCCGTTGTTGGTGCTTTGAAGAGAATGTTATTGTTAGCAAAATCAATGCAAAATGATGCTTTACTGGCAATAAAGGAGGGAAATATAGAACTTGCAAATGAAGTTATCAATAGCGATGATGATGTAGATCGATTTTCATTTTATATTACACGCCAACTCGCTATAGCAATTGAAAATGAACATTTGTTAAAGGAGATGGGATTCAGTAATGCCCGTGATTGTCTAGGTTACAGACTTATCATAAAAAATATTGAAAGAATGGGAGATCATGCAGTTAGAATATCAAAAGATGTATTAGATTATAAAAAACCAATAAGTGGTAAGATTTTTGATGCGATACGTGATATGAGTGATTTTGCAATTTCAGTTATAGATGATGCAAGTGATGCATTGTTTCAAGGAGATATTGATCGAGCAGAACAAGCAGTAACTGATGCACAAAATATTACAAAAAAGGAAAAACGGATTATGGATTATCTGAAACTAAATATTGATGAAGAAGAAAAATATAGGATTAGAAGAATTGTTGAAAATACACGAAGAATAGCTGAATATGCTAGTGATGTTGGAGAAATTGTTCTAAATATGAATATTGAAAAAATTATCAAAAAACCAGAGATGTAGGTTTGGCTATGGATTCTGCAATATTAATTACATATGATCAGGATGACGTAACTAATGAAACACTTGCTCTTTGTGATTCGGCAGGTTACAAAGTTGTGTCTGTTGTAAAGCAGGATTACTTACAGAAGCCAAAATACGGTATAAGTGAGGGTAAAATTGAGGATCTAAGTGATCTCATAGAGAGAACTAATCCAGATGTGATAGTTTTTGATGAAGTGTTAAAGCCTAGTCAGCATTATAATCTGGCTTCTACATTGAAAATGGAAATACTAGATCGAGAAGCTTTGATTTTACAAATATTTGAAAAAAGATCTTCTAGTGCAGAATCTAAACTCCAGGTACAATTAGCACAAGCACGTTATGAAATGTCAAGAGCAAAAGAAAAAGTCAAGCTTTCAAGACGTGGGGAACAACCTGGCTTTATGGGCCTCGGGACATTTGAAGTTGATGTGTATTATAATGAAATTAAGAGGAGAATGATTAACATTAAATCAAAATTAGCAAAGTCAGGAAAACAGCGTGAATTACATAGACAAGCTCGAAAACGTCTTGGTTTTAAAACAATTTCATTAGCAGGATACACATCAGCTGGAAAAACTACATTATTCAATAGATTAACTGGAGAACAGAAAGAAGAAAACAGTGAATTGTTTACTACACTTTCAACTACTGTCAGAAAAGTAATGATTGGTAAAGAAGCGGCATTAATTTCAGATACTGTTGGATTTATCAACAAACTTCCAGCATACATGATTGAAGCTTTCAAATCAACGTTAGAAGAGCTTCTGTATGCTGATATCATACTGGTATTAATTGATGCAAATGATGAATTATATCAATTAGAAAAAAAATTCAAAAATTGCTTCAGAATTCTCAGTGAGATTGGTGTAGAACCAAACAAGATGATTTTTGTTTTAAACAAATCAGAGTCATTGAGTGATGACGAAATTTTATCTAAAGTAAATTACTTGAAGTTTAATGAAAATAAAAAATGGATGGCTATTTCAGCAATTACTGGAAAAAACATTAACAAACTTGAAAAACTAATTAATGAATATTTTCAAAATAATATATTAGAAAACAAAAATGATGTTAGTGTGAAAGCGTATGGAAATTGAAGTGTTAAGAATTGGTCAGCGGGTTGTAAGAGATGATAGAGTTACAACTCATGTAGCTCTTGTGGCAAGATCATTTGGAGCCAAGAAAATATACATGAATGAAATTAATCCTGAAATAAATGACACTGTTTCTAAAATCAACAGAACTTGGGGCGGTGATTTTAAAATTGAAATGATTGATGATTGGAAAAAAATAATCAGGGAGAAGAAAAATATGGCTACAAAAATTGTTCACCTTACTATGTATGGTCAAAATATCAATGATATTCAAACTAAACTACAAAATGAGGATAAACTCTTGATTGTGGTTGGAGCGGAAAAAGTTCCTAGAACAATCTATGATACCGCTGATTATAACGTGGCTATAGGTAGCCAGCCTCATTCTGAAATAAGTGCTCTTGGTATACTATTAGATCGTATTCAGCAAGGGAGACAATTTGATTTAAAATTTAAAAATTCTGAGAGAGTTATAATTCCTCAAGAACATGGCAAATCTGTTCAGATGAATAAACTAACGGATTAATACTAGGATTATTGTGTGATATTATTGATTGAGAAGTATGAAGATCCATTTGTAAAAATTGCAAATATGATTGGCGGTGACGAATATCTCAAAGTTGCTAGATCACTCCTAAAAGCACAGGATGCAACAGATGAAGAAATTGCAAGCTCCACTGGATTGAGAATTAATATGGTCAGGAAGATTCTTTACGATCTTTTTGGTAAAGCATTGATTACAGGAATTAGGGTGAAAGATGAAAGAAAAGGTTGGTTTGTATATCGTTGGCGTTCTAGAAAAGATGAAGTAGAAAATTTTATCGAGGCACAGAAAAAGAAAATTTCTGATAGGCTTCAACAAAGACTTGATTATGAAAATTCCTCACAATTTTATCATTGTGGAAATGATGATTGTCTCAGAGTTACATTTGAAGAAGGATTAGAACAATTTTTCAAATGTAGTTCATGTGGACAGGTTTTAAATCTAAAGAAAAATGAAAAATCAAAAAAAGCATTTTCAAAGAAAATTGATGAGATAAAAAAAGATATGCGTTAATGATTAACGCTTTACTCCAGTTACACTAATTCCACTTTCAATTTCCTTTAATGTTGTAATTCTCAATTTTGTATCACGAAACCATTTCTTTACTTCTGATGTAGTATGACGATAAGCAAATTTTGGATAATACCAATCAAAATTTACTCCTACACTTCTTTGAAAATTATCTGACTCGTCCCAGAAACATTTCAAGAAATTCCAATAGACAAATCTTTGCACATCATATGTACCAGCCTTAACACCTAACAATGGAATATCACGTGGTATTGTTATTTTCTTTTTTAATTTAGATAATGCTTTTCCAAGATATGCCATATCTTTGGAAAATTCAGTACATTCTGCCACAGACATCTTGACAGTTTTTTTTCTGACATAATCATCAACATATTCGCGAATTGGTGCTTTCTTATTATAAACATAAATTGAGATGAAACCAGATTTTACCAAAAATTTTGTTAGATATTTGAAAGATGTTGCTGTATTTTTGGTATGATGTAAAACTTGATCTGAGAAAATATAATCAAAAAATGATTTTTTAAATGGAAGTTGGCGTATGTCAGCCTGAATAAAATGTATGTTAGAACGACTTCCATAATTTCTATATGCAAAATCAATACTATCACTGGCATCAAGCGCAAATACGGTAGTTGATTTATTCACAGCTAGCATTTTTGCGCTATTACCAATACCAGTTCCTGCATCAAGAATATTATTTTTAGATTTGAGGAATTCCTTAAACATGTTAAATGATTTCCAATCAAATCTTTCCAAAAACCACTTCCTTTGAAATTCGATCCAATCTTTTGCATGATGATTTTGGTGATGGGTTTTCCATTTTTCTGAAAATGCCATTTCTGTTCTAACGAAATCTTTTGTTTGATCAACAACAAACCTAGGAATACCTTTTGAAATTTTGAATTTATCATTACATTTTCTGCAAATTAATGTCCCTTCTTTAATCTCATTTTTTACCTGTGATTTAATTTTGAGCTTAAAGCTGGAACTACAGGTTGGACAAACTATATGATCTAAAATTGAAAGTTTCATTATAAAATTACATTATACCTATTTAATAAAAGACATACCATTAACTTTCATAAAGTTTGATATATTTCGGTAGTAAGGCTTCCCAACTAAAATTTTTTGTAATAAATTCATATGCGTTATTAGCAAGTGTGTTACAAAGTTCGATATTATTTAAAAGGTAATTTATCTTATCAAGTAATTCCGTAGAATTGTTTGGTGCTACTAATAAACCAGTTTTATTATTAGTTACAAGCTCATGAACACCGCCTACATCAGTAGCGATCACAGGGATTTTCAAGAAAAATGCTTCTTTAATAGATTGAGGAATACTTTCAACTCTAGATGGTAACACAAAAACTTGAGATGCCTTTAGTATCTCCATAGCTTTATTCCATGGAAGTGATGTACAGTACTTTACATTCCCATCAATCTTTGATTCAATTCCTTTTAGAATGTCTGTTCCTTTTTCAAAACTATCACGTCCAACATAAACAACTTGTTTTTTATTTTTTTTAACGTCTGGAATATTTACGAATCTCTTTGGATCCAAAGGCGCGGGAATATATTCAAAATCTTTTCCTAATTTTTTCTTATATTCCATCTGAACATATTTTGAATCAGTTGTTAAAACATCAGCCCAATCTAAAACCTGATCTTCTTTAGAAGTAACAATACTTCCTGCTAATTTGGAATGTAACATTTTCACTTGGTCTGAATAGATACCATGAATTGAAAGTATTTTCTTTTTTGCCTTGATGTGTTTCATTATGAATGCTGATGGAATGTTCCATGCATGAACCACATCGTAAGTTTTTGAATTAGATAATGCCTTTAAAGTTCCAAATACAGAGAAGCTGACATTTTTTAGATTTTTTATTGGTATGTGTGGAGTGTCCATTAACTCTATATCGTGGCCCTCTTGACTCAGTTTTTCTGAAACACGAAATGCATGTGGTCCTATTCCACCTGCACCAGAAAATGTTGGAGAGATAAATAGAATTTTCATTATATCATATTAGATTGTGAACCAACCTGATTTCATATAAGATAGTCCTATGTTAAGAGCAAATATAATGAAAGTGCAAGCGTAAATAGCCCACATTATTCCATTAACTTTTTTCTCTGAAACTTTCTTATCAATTATAGTTTGAATAAATTTACCTCCGTCCAGTATGGGAAGAGGAAGCATGTTTATTATTCCAATAAAAAATGAAATCATCCATAGCCAAAGAAGAAACATCGACACTTGAGGATCCCATTCTATTATGTTGTAGATGGGTTTGTAGGATAATGCATTTTCCCTCATAATACCAACTAATCCTTTTTCAGGATCGTCTGGAGAAGGCATAATCTCAACAGGTACTTGCAGCGAAGTTCCATCCCTTAAAATTGTAACAATAGCAGTATCTCCAGGATTTAGATCAACTTTGTGAAAATCCGGCGGTGCTACTATCACAACACCATTTATTCCCGTTATAAGATCATTTTTTTGTAAACCAGCTTTTTCAGCACCACTGTCTGGAATAATTGAAAGTATTAGAACTCCATCAGGTGCTTCATAAAACCATCCTAACATAGGTTCAGGTAGGATTAGCGCAAAAAATGGATTGGTTAGCAGTAATAATCCCAAAGCAAATGCAAAGATTACATTTGCAGTTGCTCCAGCACCTATAACTCTTAACCTTGATATTTTTTTTGCTTTATCAAAATCATCTTCATCAGGTTCTACAAACCCTGCAAACATTGCAATAAATATAGCAAATCCTCCTGTTTTGATCTTTATTTTTTCAAGTGTTGCTACTATACCATGAGCACCTTCGTGAACGATCAAAACAATTGGAATTGATAATAAAAAATAAAATATCGCTGAGGCAGAAGTTAGTGTAACACCCGGTATCAAAACTGTCAATTCAGCAAATTCAGTTGGCTCTACAAAAAAGTTTGAGATGTTTGTCAGTAAAAACCAGAATGCAAAACCCATCATTAAAAATCCTGCAACAACACTAACATCTGCAAAAACTCGAATTCCACGTTTGGTTCTAGTTAGCATTTTTGAAAGAGCCGATTGAACTTGGGTATTTTTGTAGGTTAAACTATAAGCCTTTATTTGAAAACCGTGATTTTCCAGTTTTAGAGATTTGGCTATAATTAAGATAACAACCCATGCTATCAAAACGTAGATTATTGCATTTTGAGTTAAAAAATCAAGTTCCAAATCGATTGGTACTTTTTTTATTCACGTAAATTTATCGGTTACTA
>CAZDAA010000029.1:0-7480 GCA_964503555.1 uncultured Candidatus Nitrosopelagicus sp. | reverse complement strand
CTTCATGTGGGAATTTATTGGGGTCTTGGTGTTTTCATCATAAAAGATTTTGACACGATACATGTCATGTGTGATTCAAAAGAAATGTATAAAATTTTGATGCAGCAGGATAAAACATTAAATCAAATAATTGATGACAAAATTCACTTTATTAATCAGTTAGTAGGGCATAGAAATCTAAAATTGGAATACCATTTGATAGAAACAACAAAAAATATAGCAACAAGACATCTTTCTGGAACGAATAAAACGTCTGCTTCTAGAGACTCTAGTGGTTTTGTTTAATGATTTAATAAAATGAAGAAAATTGATTGTAAATCATCTAATTGACAGTGATGAGAACTTTGCCTCTAAACTATTAAAATAACCGTAAAAATTGATAAGGGATTTTAAATATAGGGATTAAAATTGCGATACATGAAAGACATCAATGATGTATTACCAAAAGTTCCCAATATGAAATGGGGTGCATTAATGAATAAGGCTCCAACTAATGATAAGGTTGAAGAACTGAATAAAATTTTCCCAGCAAATGGTAAATGGCATACAGTTTTTGAAGAAAAGGATCACACATACATTGATGGTAATCTTATTTGGAAGAAAGACAAAAAGGATTGGACATAAACTAATATTTTATAATCAATCCTATATCCATTAAATTTGTATTAGTTGGTCCTGTTTTTATTAAACCCCCATACTTTTTGAAAAATGAATTAGAATCATTATTTTTTAAATATAAAGAAATTTTTTGCAAATTGATTGAATGATTTTTGATCAATGCTCCAGAATAGTTTGTGTTACCATCTATTCCATCAGTTGAAATTGAAGAAACCAATACATTCTGATCAAAATTTTGAATTCGTTTTAAAATCTGTAGAACTAATTCCTGATTTCTGCCACCCTTTCCATTTCCTTTCACATGCACTGTTGATTCGCCGCCAAATATGATGCAAGACTTTCTACTACTCTTCATCATCTTAACAATTTTTTGTGCCGATGTACTAACATCATCATTAACTGATGAGTAAATTTTGGTGCTGATTCCAAGTGACTCAGATTTTATTGCCATAGCATTCAAGCAGTCAAGATTGGTTGCAATAATTTTATTTTTAACATTCACTCTATTTGGTCGCGCTATTTGCATCTTCAAACCATGCTTTAGATGTGTAATCACTTTTTTTGGAAGTTTTTTTGTGAGTGAGTATTTTGTTATCACTTTTATTGCATCAGAAAATGTCGTATTATCATTATAAGTACATCCTGATGAAATCACTGATAAATTGTTAGTTAGAACATCTGACATAATTAATGCACAAGCATCAGATTGCATATTTTTTACAAGCTTACCACCTTTTATCCTTGAAAGATGTTTTCTTACTGAATTAAACTCATCAATTGTGGCACCTGATTTTAATAATAATTTGGTTACCTGTTTTTTTTCATCTAAAGTTATTTTATCTGGAAGAGATAATAGCGACGAACCTCCACCTGATACCAAAAAAAGTATAAAATCTTCTTTAGAACAACTCTCAACAAATTTTTGTACAGTTTTTCCAGCTTTCACACTTTCTCTATCAGGTATTGGGTGTCCAGCATGAATTATGACAAATTTTTTGCTGATTAGTGATGATTTAGTACGTTTTGGAATTACGATTATGCCTTTCGAAATATTGATTTTCTTTACAACATATTCTGCCATCGAAGAGGCTGCTTTGCCATATGCAATGATAAAAATTTTCCTGTATTTTGATAATACTATGCGATTTTTTCCAAGTGAAATGTAATTTTTGTTTACAAATTTTTTCAAGAAGTTTTTTGGCTGTGCTGCCATTAACCCTGATTCTAGAATCTGTAACGCTTTCCTTTCCATTTTTGTATTTGCTAGTGGGTCAAAATTTTTGATCATCACTTTATAATTTTATTTTAAATAAATAAACCAAATCCACGATAATTGGAAGGTATAATAATAATTAATATTTCAATAAGTCATGCATACGGTAAGAATACCAAAAGTGATTCAATTTGGTGAAAATGCGCTGTCCGAAGCTGATTATCCAAAAAATGCACTAGTAGTAACAACGGCTCCTCCAGCATTATCTGGAAAATGGTTGGATAGAATGGGAATTCAAGACTATATGCTATTTGATAAAGTTACACCTGAACCTTCTATCAACGATGTCAAAAATCTCATAGATGAGTTTAAAACAAAAAATCCATCTGCGTTGATTGGTCTTGGTGGTGGAAGTTCTATGGATGTTGTAAAATATTCATCATCAGAATTTGGTGTAGAGAAGATTTTGATACCTACAACTTTTGGAACTGGTGCAGAGATGACAACTTATTGTGTTTTAAAATTTGATGGTAAGAAAAAACTTCTGCATGAAGATAGATTCTTAGCAGATCGTGCTATAGTTGATTCATACTTTATGGATGGTACACCAGAGCAGATTATTAAGAATTCAGTTTGTGATGCATGTGCACAAGCTACAGAAGGATATGATAGTAAATTAGGTAATGATTTGACAAAAACGTTATGCAAACAAGCATTTGATGTACTATATGATGCAATCATGAACGATAAGCCAGAAAATTATCCTTATGGTTCGATGCTTTCAGGTATGGGCTTTGGAAATTGTTCTACTACATTAGGACATGCATTATCATATGTATTTTCAAATGAAGGTGTTGCACATGGATACTCGTTATCTTCATGCACCACCATAGCGCATAAACATAATAATTCAAGTTTCTATGAAAAATTTAAACAGGTTATTGAAAAACTTGGATTTGATAAAATGCAGTTAAAGGCTCCTGTTGATGAGGCAGCTGATGTTGTAATGACAGATAAAGGACATCTTGATCCTAACCCAATCCCAATTTCAAAAGATGATGTCATTAAATGTCTCAATGCAATTAATGATGGCAATTTATGATTTTTTTTGTTCTGAAATAATAATTAGCTATGACTTATTTCTGTGAAACTTATTAACTGTAAAGTTGAAACTAATATCGTGATTGAACAATGATCAAATTTGGAATTCAAAATGGTCTCAACGTTGCTAGAGCGGGTTATTCAGAAGATCAAATTCTGACTGCTTGCCTGCTAGCAGACCGTACTGGATATGATTCTATTTTCTATATGGACCATACAAATGTACCACAATGGAAAAATGCAATTGTCTTAGATCCATGGGTCATGTTGTCATCGATTGCAGCTGTTACACGTAATGTTGAGTTGGGAACATGTGTTACAGATGCAATTAGAAGACATCCATCAAATATTGCACTAGCTGCAATTACACTTGATAGAATTTCAAAGGGTAGAGCGATCTTAGGTATTGGTGCTGGTGAAGCACAAAACTTAAAAGAATTTTGTATTCCGTTTGAAAAACCCGTCTCTAAATGGGAAGAACAAATTCAATTAATCCACAAACTATATGATTCTACACCCGACAACACAGTGGATTTTGAGGGTAAATATTATCAATTAAAATCTGCTTGTCTTCAGGCACCACCAATAAGAAAACCACGCCCACCGACATACATGGCTTCTGGCGGAAAAAGAACATTGGCTCTAACTGGAAAATATGGTGATGGTTGGTTACCAATAGGGTACACCCCAGAATTATTTGAAGATCATAAAAAGCAAATTGAGGTATCAATGAATGAAAATAATAGAACTGAAGAAGAAAAAAAGAATTTTCAAATGGCGCTTGACATTGATGTTTACTTTTCTGATGATGCAGAAGAATCATGGGCCAAAATGAAAGAAGCTGTAAAAGTTAGCCTGTTTAAGCCTGAAATACTTAGGGTGCATGGGCTTAAAGAAATTGAAGGATTTGATTTTAGAAAGTATTTCACAGAATATTCCATGTCAAATCAAGATTGGATTGTAAAAATGCGTGAGGCTGCAACAAAAATTCCTGATGCTATAGCAAGATCTTCTACTGCCGTCGGTACACCTGATGATGTAATTCCTATCTTTGAGCGATTCTTAAAAGCTGGCGTGAATCATTTTGTAATTAGATTTTGGGGAAAGAACTATTTTGGTTCGATCGATAAATTTGCTAGTAAAGTAATTCCTTATTTTAAAGAACAGCAAAAGTAAATACAATGCAATTATTTGTGTTAAAAATATCATGACAGACTTTTTGATACGACAAGATCATAAAAAGTTAGAAATAAAATCAAAGGAAAAAATTATCGAATTTTTAGGCTCACAACAAACTGGTAGAATAGCAAGTATTGATGAGAATGGATTCCCACAAATTATTCCAATGAATTTTGTATTCATCAATGATACGGTTTACATGCACTCTCACATAAGGGGTGAAAAACTTGATAACATTAGACGCAATCAAAAAGCAGGATTTGAAGTAGATAGAAGTCTGGAATTTTTACCATCATATTTTTCTGATCCTACTGATGCATCTCTCGCTGATACTTTATACATTAGCGTTGTAATAAAAGGAAATGCTAGTATTGTTTCAAATAAAGAAGAAAAAACTATTGCACTAAACGGTCTGATGAAAAAATACCAACCTGAGGGTGGATATGAACCAATTAAACCCAACATGGATGTTCTAAAGGGAGTTGAGGTTATCAAAATTGTCCCAGAATCATTAAGAGGGAAATACAAAATTGGCCAGAACATGGATATGAAATCACGTATTGATCTTGCAAGGCAAATCTTAGAAAGAAATTCACATACGGCAAAGGAAACATTAGATGTTATGGGATTTGAAATCATAGACAATGAGCTAGAATTAGTCGACGATACGCCATGGTAATCTATATCTTTATTTTATGAGCAAAATTAAATTGAAAAACATGTATAGTTCATTTAAGAAAACAGACCTAAGTGCACTTCTTTTACTTTTGAAATCACATCAAGATGAGTATTTATCAGGGCAGGATTTGAGTGATGTTCTAAAAATTAGCCGTGTTGCTGTCTGGAAAGATATCAAAAAAATTCGTTCCCTTGGTTACAAGATAGAATCTAAACAGCATTTAGGATACAAACTAACTGATTTCACTGACCAATTAGTCCCATGGGAAATAACTGATAATCTAAAAACAAAATTGTTGGGAAAAAGAGTTTATTATTTTGAAACAATTGATTCGACACAGGCATTTGCTATAAAAATAGCAGCAAATAAAATTGAAAATGGAACAGTTGTTATCTCAAAAAGACAGAGTAAAGGTAGAGGTAGATTAAAGAGAAAATGGGAATCTCCTAATGGAGGAGTTTGGATGTCTATAATCATACATCCAAAATTTGATATCAAACACATTGTATTAATGCCAATTGCAACATCTCTTGCATTATGTTTAGCGATAGAAAAAATATTAAAAATTAAACCTGAACTAAAATGGCCAAATGATCTTACAGTTAATGGAAAAAAAGTGGCAGGGATACTATTAGATTCATCAATTCAATCAAATAATATTGAATACATAATTTTAGGTATAGGAATTAATTTTAAAATCAAACAAAAAAAATTAGAAAACATGTTAAAAAAACAATCTAATTTTTATGGTGTACAAACATTAACAAAAAAAAATGAGAGGCCTATAATATTAGTTAAAGAATTTTTGTGTGAATTAGAAAATATTTTACAGATGATTAATTCTGATCAAAGTAAAAAAATTATTAGTATGTGGACAAAGAGATCATCTACCATTGGAAAAAAAATAGCGTATATGACTAATAATGGTAAAAAAATTGGTAAAGTGATTAAGATGGATCATGATGGTGCGTTAGTTATTTCTTCTAATAAAAAAAGAGAAAGACTAGTTGTTGGTGATATATCATACAAGAATCAGTAGATATGCTTTTAATATATTTTGTAAAATTGGTGCTTATCACGTAATATGATTAAAAATCTAATGTACCCATTGATATCTATTTCATTAATTCTAGCAATACCTACTGGTATAGTATTTGCAGATGAGATTGATGTAAAAGGAACTGTCCATGATCTTACACTTAATGCAAACTGGGCAGGTACGTTATACGACGCAAAACAAAATTTCATGAAAGGTGAATATAAAAATTCTATACGGATTTACGATGATTATTTTATGTACTTTCCTAATGATGTAAGTATTAAAGCAATGAAGGGCATTGCATTAAATAATTTGAGATTAGGCTCAACATTGGCAGGACAGCCAACTGAAAATAATTCCTCCGCATCAGATCCATTTTATTTAAACAAACTATCAATGCTAGAATTTTATGAGATACTAAAGATTGAGCCACATAATATCATAGCGTTAAATGGTATGGGTTTAGGATTTGGAAATTATGGTGAATATGAAGAATCTAAAAAATATTTCAAAAAAACTTTGGATATAAAACCAGATAATAAAATTGCTAAAAACTATCTAGATTATATTGAAAAAATAGAAAAAAAATATGCGGTTATGTATACTCCCACTGAAAAACCTAAATTTCTTGCAGAGTTAGAAAACAAAGAAATACCTAATTGGATAAAAAATAATGCTGGATGGTGGATGAATGGACAAATTCCTGACTCGGATTTTATTTATGGAATTGAATATCTTATACAAAAAAATGTTATCGTTATTCATACAGTTAATATCAATGAAAACACTTCCGAGCACATACCCAGTTGGATAAAAATCAATGCAGGATGGTGGGCAAAAGACATAATATCAGACCAAGAATTTTTATCTAATATACAGTATCTGATTGAAAATGGAGTTATAAAACTAAATTATTATAATGATTCTGAAAACCTAAAAAGAGATCAAGATAGACAGAAATGGAACTTTATCCTTTATCTTGATAATATTACTAAAAGACTGAATGATCAAATCATATACATTGAGCATCCAAATCCAAGCGCTGATGTAATAAAAAAATATCATAGAGATAGTTCAAAATGGAGCGCACCAAGTTTATCTACACAAGAAAAATTTCCTGATCGTGAAGTATCGGTAATTGATGATGTTTATCATATAAAATATAATGTGTATGCTAGTCCTCAACCTGCTGGTTTACCACTTGATCATGTTGCTACATTAAAAAATTCATTCAAATATTGGGAAGGACGTACATTTGTTGCTAGCGATGATAATGAAGCTGTTTTTCATTTTGAAATCACTGAGAGGAGTGATTTAGCAAATATTTGGGTAACATGGACTGTACGAAGTATAGGTGAAGGTGTTTTGGGTCATGCAACTGTTGGCAAAGGTGTAGCAGAAGTTGCTCTTGGCAGTTATGGATGTGATGGTAGTTTTCAGCTTTTTGATGTTGAAACTGTAGAAAAAATTATGACTCATGAATTGGGACATTCTATTGGATTTGGTGGGCATAGTAATGATCCAAATGATATAATGTATGGTACCATGTCGCCAGGCTATGCCTATTGTTTACTTGATTAAATCATGAAATAATCGTGAGTGATTTATTCTACTATCGTAGAATTAGTAAATTAGCTTAACCTACACACGA
>CAZDAA010000028.1:0-7569 GCA_964503555.1 uncultured Candidatus Nitrosopelagicus sp. | reverse complement strand
GGCTTTGATTCACCAATAACAAATCCTAGTGTCATCCTAAAATCTCCCTCGAACCAATTTCATTTGATAATCCATGTATGCTAGCAAGCTTTGTCAAATCTTTGCCTGAGATCTTACAGTTGTTATGAGCAAGTTTTAGCGCGTATGGATATCCACCAATACTATTTTTTAGAATTTTATTCAAAATTAACTTAAAATCATCATTGGTATAACCAGAGCCTAAAAGCTCAATCTTGATCAACGGCAATGATTCTGCCAATCTGGCAAAAACTGATGAGATGATCATATCGTTTCCAAATTTTGAATCCTCATGAATTTTACTAAATCCAGGTGAAGCTGTTGCATGATTGTAATAGAAGATGTCACCAGCAATTGGTTCTAAATCTTCAAATTGCTTTTTAGTGTTAGAAGTTTTTGAGATAAATACAACATTATTATTTTTTGTAATTATATTTACAAGTGAATTTGCTAATGATTTTTGTCTTGTTAAAAATTGAGAGTAAAGTGATCCGTCCATTAATACCAAATCAGCTTTATCGATTGATTCTTCACATGCATGAATCTCCATCTTGCTTGCAAGTGACGCAAGCTCTGGATTAGAATCAAGACCATGTTCATGCAAATCAACCAGAATCTCACCATCTGATTTGACAGAAACTGCTGTAACCGCCCATAATTCTGCACCTTGAAATTTTGTACTGTTGAAACTACTATCAATACCAGCAGCTACGACATCTTGTTTTGTAGGTGAAAAATCTATCCAATTTGCTTTTGCCTGTTTAATGATTTGGTCAAACTTTGGACCCTTCAAAATCGACAGAGTTTCGTCGCGTTTTTTGATTGCATCCTTTAGAACACTATTTAGCACATAGCAAAATTGGTTTTATCGAATATGAATATTGGGGTGTAAAACCTACTGACTTGAGATCTAATTGGAGTTATATCCTCTTGATCCCTGAATCCTATTTTTGTTCGAGCTTAGCTAACCGCTTCTCAATTTCCAGCAGTTTATGAATAATGATTATGTGTGTTTTTTTTGCATCGATTCCTACTGGGCTATCTGCACTACTGATGATTTTAGCAATTTCAGCCTTTTCGTCACTGTCAACTTCAAGTTCCATTTCTATCGTTCGTGATTAGGGTATTAAAATATTGTAAGAATTGCCGACTGTATGCCATTCCATGACAAATAATTGCCTATTGGCTATGGTTTAATTATAATCATAATTGCATTTTATCGATTTGAAAAGAATTGGATTATTGGGATGTGGGGCAATAGGAACGCAGATAGCACTTGCAATTGATTCAGGAAAAATTCCTGCCACACTTACACATGTATATGATACCAAAAGATCACAGGCCGACAATCTAGTTTCTAAACTTCAGCAAAAGCCTGAAGTTGTTGCCAACTCTCACTTACTTTCTTCAAACCCGCTTGATTTGGTAGTCGAGGCTGCATCACAGGATGCCGTGCGAAATGATGCTGTAAGCATATTACAGAACAAAAAAGATTTGATGATAATGTCAGCAGGCGCTTTACTTGACGAATCTGTCTTTGAAGTGATATCTGATGCCTGTAAAGACTTTGGTAAGACTGTATACCTTCCATCCGGTGCAATAGCCGGTCTTGATGCATTAAAGGCGGTAAAAGATGAGTTAGAATCAGTTGTACTTGTTACTACAAAAAATCCTGCATCACTTATTGGAGCACCATTTTTTGATAATTCTGATATTAACCCAGATAAAATTTCAGAACCTACAATTCTTTTTGAGGGTGTAGCTAAAGACGCAGTATCATTATTTCCTAAAAATGTTAACGTAGCTGCACTTCTTAGTTTAGTGGGTTTAGGAAGTAAGAATACAAATGTTAGAGTCATTGCCGATCCTAATACAAATAAAAACACACATCAAATTAATGCTGAAGGAAAATTTGGAAAGATTTCCCTAACTGTTGAAAATATTCCGGATGATACAAACCCAAAAACAAGCAGACTGGCTACTCTTTCTGCTATAGAACTTTTAAGACAAATTTGTAGTAAAGGGTTTGAGATAGGAACGTAATGGCAAAATTTGCCTGTATGACTGATTTTTAAGACAAATTTACGTCACAACATTATCCTTTAAATTGTAACATTGGTTCAATTTTTTGATTATGTTAAAGGATGAAGTCCTAAGGCTAAAGAAGGAAAAGGATGTAGTTATACTTGCACATAACTACCAGATCCCTGAAGTTCAAGATGTTGCTGATTTTGTAGGGGATTCACTTGGTCTATCAAGGCAGGCGGCTAAGGTGAAGCAAAAAACAATTCTATTTTGTGGTGTACATTTTATGGCTGAAACCGCTGCGATTATCAGTCCTAGCAAACGAGTTTTGATTCCTGATCTAGAAGCTGGATGTTCATTATCAGATTCTATAACTGTGGATCAGCTTAGAAAATGGAAAAAAGAACACCCAGATGCCATGACGGTTGGCTATGTGAACACAACTGCAGAAATAAAATCAGAGCTTGATTATTGCTGTACTTCTTCAAACGCAGTTAATGTTGTTAATGCAATTCCTAAGGACAAGGAGATCCTGTTTTTGCCTGACATGTTTTTGGGTTCTTACGTATCAAAAATGACTGGCAGAAAGAATATGCAAATATGGGCGGGAGAATGCCATGTTCATGCTGGAATCACTCCTGATGATATAGAGAAAAAACTAGATGAATTGAAAAATGCTGAATTTGTCATCCATCCAGAATGCAGTTGCACTACACCAATGATGTATGACATGGCTGCTGGTAATTACAAAAATCATCAAGTTCAAATCCTTTCAACTGAAGGAATGATGAATCATGTTTCCAAGTCAGATTCAAAGCAATTTGTTGTTGCAACAGAAACTGGCATATTATACAGAATGAGACAGCAAAATCCGGAAAAAACATTCATTCCAGCTTCAGAAAACGCGGAATGTGAATACATGAAGATGATTACACTAGACAAAGTGTATCGCTCATTATATGACGAAAAATACGAAGTTAATGTACCAAAAAAAATAGCTGATAAGGCTCGTTTATCAATTGAACGAATGCTTTCAATCAGCTAAAATCTAAACTTCAAGGCTAAGGTCTAAACCTTTTACAGAATTTGTAATGGAACCAACAGAGATCATATCAACACCAGTTTTTGCATATGCAGTTATGTTTTTGGCATTTATTCCACCAGATGCTTCTAGCTGTACTTTATTACGCAATTTTTTCCTTTCAAGTGAAGCTATAGTTTTTTTAATCTGTGTAGGCGAAAAATTATCCAACATAACTACTGTGGCACCACATTTTGCAGCAAGTATAGAATCATTTTGATTTTCAACTTCAACCTCCACACGTTTATGTTTTCTTCGTGCTTTTTTGATAAGATCTTCCATCGAGTTAGATAACAAAAGATGATTGTCTTTAATCATTATCATGTCATTTAATGACAGTCTATGTTTGTATCCACCACCAATTTTCACTGCCTCTTTGTCAAAATATCTAAGACCTGGTGCGGTTTTTCTCGTAGAGTAAAGCTTTGTTTTTTTACTGAATTTTTTGATTTGTGTGACCAAGAAATTTGTTTGTGTAGCGATTCCACTCATTCTTGATAGTAGGTTTAAGGCTGTTCTTTCACACGATAAAATATCTCTCGAATTTCCTGAAATTTGTAAAATTTTTTGGTTTGCTCTCACTTTGGAACCATCTTTTTTAAACGATTTAGAATGTATTCCTTTTAATTTGAAAATATCTTTGGCAAATTTAATACCAGCAATTATTCCATCATCTCTTGAAATTATTTGAGCGTTAATTTTTTGATTTGGTAATAAGGCACTAGTTATATCATAAGAGTGTGCATCTTCGGCCAGGAATCTTAGTAATTCTTTTTTTACATTAATAACCAATTTAGGTTACCTTGAGTGCATATTTTCCTTTTACAGATATTCCCAAGGTACTGGCGATCCTAGATCCTTCTGGATTGACAATCAGAACTACTCCCTGCCAGTCAGGTGTGAGATCTGAAGACTTGCATGCTGGACAAACTTTGCCAACAGTGACAAATTTACATTTTCGACATGCCATTTCTCTAACCATATTATTTCTCCTGTGAACTTTCTTTTTCTTTTGGTTTACTCTTTTCTTTTGCTTCTACTACGTTTTCTTTTTCTTCTGAAGCAGTACTATTTTTTAATTCTTCTTTGATCCAATCAGGTGCACCAAGGAATGGTTGTCTACATGTGATTCCAATTTTACCCATAGTTGCAGCTTTACCAAGTGAAACTGCAGTTATTCTAGTTCTTATTGTTGATCCAACCTTTAGAGTTCTACCACTTTGATTAGCTAGTATCATACCTGATGCTACATCACTTTTGAGATAATCATCCATAACTTGTGATAAGTGTAATAATGCATCAGTAGGACCAATTCGAACAAAAGCACCAAATTCAGTAATATCAACAATTTCACCATTGACAATTTCTTGTAATTTTGGATAAAATGTTAAAGCATCAAATGTTACACGATGAAACGTTCCACCATTACCAGCAATTACTTTTCCCATTGGATCAACTTTTGCATCTAGTATCATGATTATGTATCCAAGGTTAGAATTTACCATACTTTCATATTTTGATTTGAGTATGTTGATAGCTGCTTTTTTCAGTGATGTGCCAAAAAGATCAGGTGGAATTCTAACAACATCACCTAGGGTAGAAATAGAAAACACTTCGAAATCATTGACGATTTTCAATTTATGAACCTTTGGGTAAATTTTCACGTATTTCTATACAAAATGGCAATTTGAGAAGATGAGAGTGGAATTATGAAATTAAGCCAAGCTAAATCAGCCTATCTTTAAATAAAGTTCGAGTCAATTTCGCATATGGTTGGCATTGATGATGTTTTAAACAAATTAACAACCGTTATTGATCCTGATCTCAAAAAAGATATAGTTTCAATGGGAATGATCAAAGACTTAGAGCTAAAGTCTGGGAATCTAAAGTTCACACTTGAGCTTACCACACCAGCATGTCCATTTAATGATGAGATAGAGCAAGATGTACGTAATGCAATAAAGGAACTTGATGAAATCAAGAACTTTGACATGAATGTAACTGCAAAAGTTATGGAAGGTCGTGATTTAGCTGCTGATGAAGCAATGTCTACTGTGAAAAATATTATTGCTGTGGCAAGCGGTAAAGGCGGAGTTGGTAAATCCACTGTATCATTAAATCTTGCATTGGCACTTTCAAAGACGGGTGCTAAAGTTGGATTGTTAGATGCTGATATCTACGGTCCAAGTATTCCATTAATGCTTGGAATGACTAAGACACCAATGCAGGTTGAAGACAATAAATTACAACCACCTGAATCAAATGGAATTAAGGTTGTTTCTTTCGGTTTTTTTGCTGAACAGGAACACCAAGCAGCAATTTACAGGGGACCAGTCATCTCTGGAATTGTAAAACAGTTTTTAATTGATACCAATTGGTCTGACTTGGATTATCTAATAGTTGATTTACCACCAGGTACTGGTGATATACCATTAACTCTAGCACAAACAATTCCAATTACAGGAATTCTTGTAGTTACAACTCCACAACAAGTTGCAAGTAGTGTAGCAGTTAAGGCAATTGGAATGTTTGATAAACTTAATGTTCCAATGTTAGGTGTTGTTGAAAATATGAGTTACTTTGAATGTTCAAAATGTAACGAAAAACATCACATATTTGGAAATGGTGGGGCAGAAAGAATTAGCGAAAAACATAACATTCCTTTCCTTGGTGCGATACCACTTAATTCTGGAATTATGGAAGGCTCTGATTTAGGTAAACCAATTATGCTTACACAACCAGATTCACCAAGTGCAGAAGCATTCACTTCAACCGCCAAAAATATTGCAGCGCAGTGTAGTATTGTTGCTGCAAAGCTACAAGAGGAAATGCAGAAAGAAGAAGCACCAACAACTAGTTAGGATTTCTTGAAACTTCCTGAAAACCTTCGTGAAGATCTTAAGATACCGTTAGGGGATTTAATCAGCGACATAGATGTAAATAATAAAAACATTCAAACCAAAATTAATCCAAAATCCATTATAATTACAGTAGGCGATAAAACAACTGAAAATATCATCAACTTAGGCATTAGACCACAAATTCAAATAATTGATGGTCTTGAAAAACGGAATCAATGTGACATTCCTTTAGATGATAAAATAAGCACCGTGCTTACATGTAAAAACCCACCCGGTGAAATAACACAAGAAAGCATACAAACAATACAAAAGGCATTTTCATCTGATCCACCGATTAGAATAATTGTAGATGGAGAAGAAGACCTTCTTGTTATACCTGTGTGTATCGCAGCACCTGAAAATTCTGTAGTCATGTATGGTCAACCTAATGAAGGCTTGGTAATTGTTCACGTCACACCTGAAATACGGGCGAAGGTTCAAAAAATACTTGATGTAATGAATTAGGGGTATGATGAGACGGTGGCTGTATGAATTATGATTACACTACTAAACTCTGACCCTACTCTGTAAACCTAAACTCAGATCGAAATAACAATTGACATCGTATGATAAACCATAATCCGAAGATATGTTCTCATGAAATTAGATCCTGACCTTAGACTAAGAATTTATGAAATGATTGGAATTTATGCTAGCCGTTTTTCTATCCCTGAACCAAAAATTCTTCTATCCACACGTGAAGTTCTGGATATGCCAAAAGAGATAACTGAAGGTGCTAGGACTTCAGCATACAAATATCTGGGTCTTTCATATAACAACCAGAGCCTAATATTCATCAATGTCAGGAAAATTTCTGATGAGAAGATTCTGGAAAATACGATCGTTCATGAACTGATCCATCAAAGATTTCCATATCTTAGCCATGGAAAGAGGTTTAACAAATTGGTTCGGCAAGGTTTATGCGGAAAAAGATTCTCGGCATATCAAAAAAGAAAATAAGTGAATTCTTTTGTGTTTGATGATTTATATTCACGACAATTTCGTTTTTCAATTATAGGATGGCATTTCAAGACTCGTTAGCTTTACCATTAGAGGTTATCTTGCCGGTTATTGCCGCAATCGCCTCATTCTCAGTTGCTGCGATATATACTGGATGGGTTGCAAAACAAAAACCAGGCACAAAAGAAATGCTTGAAATTTCTGAAGCTGTACGTCAAGGTGCTGCTGCGTTTCTTAAGCGTGAAATGAAAATTATTGTTCCAATAGCAATAGGCTTGTCTGTAATTATTGGATTTTTTATAGGAGATTCAAACGGAATTGCATTTGCAGTAGGCGCAACACTATCTGCAGTTGCAGGCTTTATCTCTCTTAAAGTTACTGTAAAAGCTGCTGTTAGAGCAGCTCATGCAACAAGCTCTGGTCTGGGCAAAACATTTGCAATAGCATTTAGAGGTGGTGCAACTGTAGGCTTGGCAGTTCCAGCTATGGCATTGGTTGCTACTGCTATATTGTACATGATATACCCAAATCCAATTACTATTGCAGGTGTTGGAATTGGTGCAAGTCTAATAGCATTATTCATTA
>CAZDAA010000027.1:0-7614 GCA_964503555.1 uncultured Candidatus Nitrosopelagicus sp. | reverse complement strand
AAAAAAGCTTGGATTTTCAGATAATCAAATTGCACGTGCAAAAGATATGCAAAGTACAGAAGTTAGAAAAATACGTAAAGATTACAATATAATCCCCTCTGTGAAACAAATCGATACACTTGCCGCTGAATGGCCTGCAAAAACAAATTATCTTTATCTGACTTATGGTGGCGAGACGAATGACATCATGATAAATGAATCAGATAAAGGTGTAATTGTTTTAGGTGCAGGACCATATAGAATTGGGAGTAGTGTTGAATTTGATTGGGGTACGGTCAATATGGTTTGGGGTTTGCAGGAAAATGGTGAAAAGAATGTTAGCGTTGTAAATTGTAACCCTGAAACTGTATCAACTGATTATGATATATGCAGTAGACTTTACTTTGAAGAATTAACACTAGAACGTATTTTAGATATTGCAGAATTTGAAAACCCTAAAGGTATTGTAACATCTGTTGGTGGTCAAACTGCTAACAACCTCACCCCAAACCTTGCTAAAAATGGAATTAATTTGATTGGTACTAGTGCAGAAAATGTAGATCGTGCTGAGAATCGCTCAAAGTTCAGTGAAATCTTGGACAATCTTCACATAAAGCAGCCACTTTGGCAGGCATTTTCTAATATTACGGATGCAAAAAACTTTGCATTAGATGTTGGTTATCCTGTATTGGTTAGACCTTCATACGTACTAAGTGGAGCCGCAATGAAAGTTGTATGGTCACAGGAGGAATTAAAGGAATTTGTAACAAACGCTGCAGTTGTATCACCTGATTACCCAGTAGTTATTACAAAATTCATGCTAGATTCACTGGAAGTTGATGTTGATGGTGTTTCTGACGGCAAAAATGTTGTAATTGGTGCAATAGTTGAACACATCGATAGTGCAGGTGTTCATTCTGGTGATGCAATGATGTGCATACCACCTTGGAGAATAAGTAATAAAATCATTGAGAATATTACTGATTCCACAGTAAGAATTGCCAGGGAATTTAAAATTAAAGGGCCATTTAATCTTCAATTTTTAATTAATAATGATCAGGAATATGTAATAGAACTAAATATTCGTGCATCACGTTCCATGCCATTTGTATCAAAACTTGTTAGAATGAATCTAATTTCTCTTGCATCAAAGGCTGTATTAGGAAAACAATTACCACATATACCTTATGACGAATGGAAAAAAATTCCCATTCATGGAATCAAAGTTCCACAATTTTCCTTCATGCAATTAGATGGTGCAGATATTGTTCTGGGTGTGGAAATGCAATCCACCGGCGAAGCTGCATGTTTTGGTGATAGTTTTTACGATGCCCTATCAAAAGGTTTGACATCAGTAGGATATAATCTTCCTAAATCTGGTTCTGCACTTGTTACTATTGGTGGTGTTAAGAATAGAGAAAAATTATTACAAACATCTGCACTTTTGCAAAAACTTGGATTTAAGATACTTGCAACTGAAACTACTGCTGAATTTTTAAATGAAAAATTAGGTAATGTTGAAGTTGTACATAAAATTAGTGAGCCTGATAGAAAACCAAACATATCTGACCTACTTCACCAGAAAAAAATTGATTTTATTATAAACATCCCAAGTACATCAACTATTGAAAAATATGTTGGAATGCTTTATGATGAATATCAAATACGAAGAAAATCATTAGAACTTGGCATACCTGTTTTGACTACCATTGAACTGGCTGAGTCATTTGTGAAAACACTAGAATGGTTACAGAATAACACACCCACAAAAAAAGCATTAGAACCATACGAAGATTACAATTAGATTAGATTTGGAAGTAGTTTTTCATCACCAATAATTGTACCATCAAGTGTTATAATTTTGGCTTTTGCAGTGTTAATTTTTTCAATTATTGGCGATATCGATTTTTTATAGAATTTTTTCTTTGTCATATGGAAGTATTTGTTAAATGCTGGAACAATTATCAATTCAACATCACCAGTTTGTGATGGGAAAATCTCATCCTTACTACATTTTATGGATATCCATACTCTTTTACCATTAATTATTGACTCTTTTTGGAAAAAAACTGGATGTAAATGACCCATTACAATTTTGCTTACGTTACCGTAGTTTTCTGTAGGCAACGTATGACCATGTGTAAAAAGTATTTCATCGATTATGATCCCCTTCGGGCTTGCGATATTAACCTCCTTTGGCACAAGTTTTTCTATATTGGAATCATGATTTCCTGGAACAAGTATTAGATTTACTCGATTTTTTAGTTTATCAAAAAACATTGGGATTGATTCCCATTCAGTTTTTGTTATAGATTTGATTCCAGATTTTATGTCACCAAGAAGAATTAATGAGTCAGGTTTTGTTATTTTAAGCAATTTTTCAATTTCTATTATTGTTTTTTTTACTGTTACATTTTTTTCTACGAATACTTTATTCAGTGATAAATTACCTTCCAATCCTAGATGTAAATCAGTTATAATCAAATTTTTTTCAGAACCAGTTGATAATAAAGCGGGATAATTTGGGACGATTCTAGTTTTTACCATCAAAAATATAATCAACCTTTTTATTAAATTCTTATGAATAAATCATCTAAAAAATATAATTCAGTTTTTGATGAAAAACGTATAAAACTTCATGTCTTTGAACCTAGTAATAGAAAAATTTGGACTGTTGTTGGCTCGGATAGAGAATATTGGCTTGATCCTGATTTAGATTTTTGTTCATGCCCTGGATATTACTTCACTAAAAAAAATAATGAAAAAAATTGTTACCATTTAGATTCATTAAAAACGGTAAATCATGAGACAGATATAGAATCAGTTACTTTCTCTGATACTGAATATAGAGATTTTTTATCCGGGATATTGGCTGATCTAAAAAATAATTAAACGTCGCATTGTTTGACACAAATGAATGTTCTTTCTTGTGCATCCTGTAAACCGTATCTATCTGGAATTATACCAACCATGTATTTCATCTCTTCATCGTATGGAATATCAAACTGTGTTGTTACAACAACTGTTTCATTAGGTTCAAGATCTATTACTGACAATTCATTTTTACCGTAGCCAATAAAAACAGCCTCATGTTTTTCGTTATTTACATCATAGAGATAAAATTGTCCACCAGTCACTCTTACAGTTTCAGCCCCAATGTTATGAGCATTAATCTGAATTTGAAAATAAACTCCTTCAGGAATTTCGCTTCTATCCAAGCCTTTTTGGACTATATTTTTTTCAGCTTCATTATATTCGTCTGTTTTTTTGAGGATTTCATAATTTCCAATATGTTGTACATAGAATTCAACATCGCCAGCAATCATTATCCCACCTGATTCTGAAATTACGGTGACAGGTTGATAATCCAAAAACAGAAAAAATGAGAAAGTTACTGAACCTGCGATTACTCCCAATAAAATGAATGTACCAATTTTAGCCATTTTTGAATTTATGATTCATCTATAATTAAAATTGCTTATTTTCGCATAAATTATCAGATAATACCATACTTTACATATAATTATTTGAGTATAAATTTCATGAAAGCGGCAATCGTGAAGAGTGACTCCAATATAGAAATTAAAAATATGATTAAACCATCTTTAGGTCCAGATGATATACTTGTTAAAATGCATGCTTGCGGAATTTGTGGCTCTGACGTTGAGAAAGTATTTGGTGAATATGGACAAGCATCAATGAAACTTGGACATGAACCAGCAGGAATAATAACTGAGGTCGGTTCAGAAATTTCGGATTTTAGTGTTGGTGATCGTGTATTTACTCATCATCATGTTGCGTGTTATTCAGATGATTGTCATGAATGTAATCATGGTAATGAAACAATGTGTAAAAAATATTATGAATCAAATCTTGAACCATGTGGGCTTGCTGATGAATATGTTGTACCTGGATGGAATGTAAAACACGGAGGTGTGTTGAAAATTCCTGATAATATGTCCTTTGAAGAAGCTGCAATGATTGAACCACTTGCATGCTGCATTAGATCATGGAATAAATTTACACATAAACCAAATGATAGTGTTGCTATTCTTGGTGTTGGTCCTACTGGAATAATGCATGCATTATTAGCAAAATTTTATGGTTTGAAAGAAGTGTTTTGTTTAGACTTGAATGATTACCGCTTAGATTTTGCGCAAAAACTTGAAACTATAACAATCCATTCTGATGATCCAGATGCTTCAGAAATTATAAAATCAAATCTTCAGCATCCATTCGGTGTTGATATTGTTATTGTGGCTACTGGTAATTTGAAAGCACTGCAAGATGCTGTGACTTTTGTTAGAAAAGGAGGTACTATTGTTATGTTTGGTGTACCAAGCAAAGGAGCAACTATTGATCTAGATATGAGTAAAGTGTATTCAAAAAGTATTACAATTGTTAATTCTTATGCAGCATCTGATATGGATACTAAAGACGCACTTGAGAAAATATCAAGTAAACAAATCAATGTTACACAACTAATCACTCATAAATACAAACTAAATGAATGCCAAAAAGCCTTTGAACATGCAAAGAGTGGAGAAAACGCTATGAAGATAATCATAAGCGAATGAAAAGGCTTAAGAAAGATATGATTTCTTTTGAAAACGATACAAATGGATTGGGGATTAAAAAATAGGCTTGCCCATATAATCAAACCTAATGATAATAGGGCTTTGATGCTGGCTGTTGATCATGGATATTTTCTTGGTCCAACTGAAAAGCTGGAAATTCCTAAAAAAACAATAGCACCATTACTCAAATACTGTGATTCGTTAATGCTAACAAGAGGAGTGCAAAGAACCTCAGTTAATCCAACATATCCTGTACCAATAGTTCTAAGAGTATCTGGCGGTGCTAGTATAATTGGTCAGGACTTATCCAATGAACAAATTACTGTAAGCATCAAGGACGCTATACGATTAAATGCGTCAGCATTAGCTATGTCAATTTTTGTTGGAGCAAAACATGAACATCAAACAATTGTAAATCTTAGTAAACTTGTTAATGATGCCAATGATTATAATCTTCCTGTCTTAGCAGTAACAGCTGTTGGTAAAGAAATTGGTCAGAAAGATGCACGTTATCTTTCTCTTGCATGTAGAATAGCAGCTGAGCATGGTGCACATATTGTTAAAACATATTATTGTGATAATTTTGAGCGCGTAGTAGATTCTTGCCCAGTACCAATTATTGTTGCAGGTGGTAAAAAAATACCAGAAAGAGATGCACTTGAATTAGCATACAATTCAATCAAAGGAGGTGCTGTGGGAGTTGATATGGGACGAAATATCTGGCAGTCTGAACACCCTGTACCAATGATCCGAGCAGTTCATAGTATCATACATGGAAACGCAAATGTTGACGAAGCCTACGAATTATATAAAAAATTATGTCAACCTAAACCAAAGTCACCAAAAACGAAAAAATAATACATAAAAATTAATTAGAAATTTTATCAATATGATAATGCATGATTTTCCAAGTAGGTTTTTTAATCAAAACAAATGTGGCTCTACCATTTATTGTGATATGTTGACCAGTGAAAGCTTTGTTATCTACCAACATCCCTGTTTGATTTATCAGAAACGTGATAATTCCTATCGTATCAAAAATACTGATCTTAGGATTTTTTAGTTCAAAATTATAATCAGATATACTTGAGAATCTTAATTCTTCAAGAGCAACTGATTCAGAATAATTTTGTAATCCATATGGTGGTACATCGCTGAAGCTAGAAAATTCTGGTGAATCAAGTTGGATCTTTCTAAGTATTGAAAAATCCTTCGTTTTACCAGTCTCAAAAAACATTTGAATTAATTCAAAAATTTCTTCTTTGTCTGACAAAATCACTTTTTACTATATTTTAATCGGTTTAAGTGTTAACAAAAAACATGAATTGTTTCTAATTGTTATGCCAGAAACATTAATTAATTCAAATGATGTTGTTTACCTTGCTAATATGAACAAAATTAGTCAAACCAGCATTGTAAGTATTCTACTGCTAGTTGATTTGAAGCTGTAAATATACAGCCAATTTTTTAACAATTAAAATTATGGTGTATGAAATGAATGATAAAATGGAAGTTATGAATGGTGGGAAAGCGCTTATGAAAGCGCTAGAAAAAGAAGGCGTTAAGGAAGTCTTTGGCTTACCGGGAGGTGCAAACCTTCCAATGTATGATGAGCTTTACAAAAGTAACATACGTCATATCTTAGTAAGACATGAACAATCTGCCGCACATATGGCTGATGGATTTGGTCGTGTTAGTAGAAAACCAGGTGTTTGTTTTGCAACATCTGGTCCTGGAGCAACAAATTTGTTAACTGGTATTGCAACAGCGCAAGCAGATTCTGCCCCAATGATTGCAGTTACAGGGCAAGTTCCAGTAAACATGATTGGACGTGATGCATTTCAAGAAAGTGACATAATCGGAATGTCAAATCCGTGTGTAAAGTATGCATTTCAACCAAGAACACCTCAAGAAATTCCCGAAGCTGTAAAAAAAGGATTTTACATAGCAGAAACTGGTAGGCCTGGACCCGTATTACTTGACATACCAAAAGATGTTCAACAAAATGAGGCAGAAATTACTTTTCCTAACGAAGTGAGAATTCCTGGTTATCATCCATGGACTGATGTAGATATAACTAATATTGAAAGAGCTGTAGATTTACTTCTCTCTTCAGAAAAACCAATAATTTTAGCTGGAGGAGGAACCATAATTTCTTCCGCATTTGCTGAACTTCAATCAATTGCTGAAATGTTAATGATCCCAGTTGTTACAACATTTAAGGGCAAGGGATCTTTTCCGGAGAATCATCCACTTTCACTTGGTCCAATTGGAATGCATGGACATGCTGAAGCTAATAAGATTATGACTGAAGTAGATTGTGTTTTAGCCATAGGAACAAGATTTTCAGACCGTTCTGTTGGAACATTTGAAGAGTTTGAAAGAAATTTAAAGATTATTCATATGGATGTGGATCCTGCAGAAATCGGAAAGAATCAGACAACTCAAGTTGCAGTTGTTGGTGACGTTAGAGCATCATTAAGAGTTATGCTCAAAACTCTTGCTAAAAAAGTATTAAAAAAATCTGATGGAAATAAATGGTTAAAGCATGTTAATGAGGTTAAGGATTATTGGCGTGAAAATCTAAAATTACATCCAGGTGAAATGTCAGCTGCTAAGATTTTAAGGAAATTACGTGAAGTACTTCCTAAAGAATCAATTGTTACTACTGAAGTGGGTCAGCATCAAATGTGGGCATCATTATTCTTTGATGCAATACATCCAGGCACCTTCTTTAGTTCTACTGGTCTTGGAACAATGGGATGGGGATTTCCCGCTGCCATTGGTGCAAAAGTTGCACGACCAGATGTACCAGTATTAGATATTGCTGGAGATGGAAGTTTTAACATGACAGAAAACTCACTTGCAACTTCAGTATTAGAGGATATTCCTGT
The DNA here is from genome assembly GCA_964503555.1 of uncultured Candidatus Nitrosopelagicus sp. Lineage (GTDB taxonomy): Archaea > Thermoproteota > Nitrososphaeria > Nitrososphaerales > Nitrosopumilaceae > Nitrosopelagicus. Next base: position 164 of record CAZDAA010000027.1, on the reverse strand, counting down.
TATAGTATTCTTAATTAATAATTTTTCATTAGGAATGGTTGCACAATGGCAAAGAACATTCTATGAAAGACGGATGATTGGAATTGATCTAAAAAAATGTCCAGATTACGTTAAATTAGCAGAATCATACGGTGCACAAGGTATAAGGGCTCAATCACTTGATG
>CAZDAA010000026.1:5174-7733 GCA_964503555.1 uncultured Candidatus Nitrosopelagicus sp. | reverse complement strand
TTGAATTATCAATTATTTCTGCAGACTCTAACAAATGTCCAAAAAATGTTCCAAACGCAACTGCGTATAAACTACCAGCTATAGTATGTGCAAACCATGCCATCCAACCACTTAGATAAGAGTTAGGTCTAGGAAGTCCTTCTCTTACCCATTTGTAACCACCACCTGTTGCAGGTAATGCGGATCCCAATTCAGCATAGGTCAGTGCAGTAAAAAGAGTAATCACACCGTTAAGAAGAAATGCAATTATCAATGCAGGTCCAGCCGCAGATATGCCAGGTCCAACTAGAACAAATATTGCACCACCAATCATTGATGCAACACCAATCATTACTGCCTGAGAAAGTGAAAGGCTTCTAACGAGTCCAGAAGACTCATTTTCAATTTTCATTATCGACCGATTTGGTATTACACTAGAATAAATCTGTAGTTGTTTATTATATCGAATAAATGTTATAGATATGAGTACGATAATCCATATTCCTCACAAATTTTATGGATCTCTGATTCTGATTTAGCTTTTGAATAATCTTCTAAGAGATTTTTGTTTAGCGTGTAAAATGTATGCCCCCAATTGAATTTAGCAAGAAGTGATGTCATAGTTTCAGAATTTCCTAAAATGTATAGAGCTGCAGCCAAGGCTTCAACAGTGGTTAATTTATTTAGTTTAGCATAATTAACTGGATTCCCTGCTAATAATGGCGGAAGTTTTCTTGATACTCCAGAAAATGATTTAGAAAATGTATTTGTAGAACGATTCCATGAACAATCAATTCCAGTTATAGAGTTTACAAGTTTTTTGTCTGATTTCAATAATATTTTATTTGAAAATGGGTTCAAAACAAGTGTACGAGAAGATGTTTTTCTAATATTATTTGCAAGTCCAAATTTTACAAGTTTTGCGGCACTACACTTTTTGGGGTCATCTTGCTTTAACATAATTACATTTATTTTCATATCAAAAATTTAATGATGCTTAGTTAATGTTTTTCTTTCATACTTTGTATCATAATAAAAATGGGATTGGAGTGATTCGAACACTCGACCTCTGCGACCCAAACGCAGAATCATACCAAGCTAGACCACAATCCCAGTGAGATACAAAATTGCCCCAATTTAAGCAATATCACATACATGTTGCTTTGGTCTAGTACTACATGGATGATTTTAATATGATACAAAATTAGATGGCATATGCAGATTGAACAATATGAAAAAGCAGGAAAAATTGCCGGTACGGTAAGAGAAGATGTTCGTAATAAAAATTGGGTTGGCCATACGGTTGAAGAAATCTGTGAGTATGTTGAATCTGAAATTATCAAAAAGGGTGCTAAATGTGCGTTTCCAGTGAACACAAGCATAAATGAAATTGCAGCTCATTACACTGCTGAACCCAATGATCCAAAAACAATCTCTGATACAGATTTAGTAAAAATTGATCTTGGTGCACAGATAAATGGATTCATTGCTGATACTGCAGTTACAGTGAATTATAATACAAAATATGACATGCTTGTTGAAACTGCAGAAAATGCTTTGCAAGGTGCGATGTCAATGATCAAAAGTGGTATAAAATCAAAGGATGTTGGAAGAACTATACAAAAAACCATAACGGACGTGGGTTTTAAACCGATTGCAAATCTGAGTGGTCATTCATTAGAGCAATATACAATTCATGCAGGGAAAACAGTTCCAAATACGTGGACAATTGGCTCATTTAATTTTCCTGAGAATGAAGCATTTGCATGTGAACCTTTTGTGACAACACATGAAGGACTAGGGTATGTTCGTAATGGTAAGATAAAAAACATATTTGCATTAGTCTCACGAAAACAAACCAAAGATGAAGATGCTAACAAGTTACTAGAATACATATGGACAAATTTTAACATGTTACCATTTGCGTTGCGATGGATTTTAAAGGAATGGGAGGAAAAGGAGGCAAGAAAACTGCTAGAATTTTTAGAAAAAAAGAAGGCAGTTCATTCTTATCCGATTCTTGTTGAGGCAAATGGTGAACCTGTGGCCCAAGCAGAACACACATTCATTCCTACCACAACCGGTGTGAATATCACCACTATGGTGTAATCGTTTCTCCAAAAATTTTTGTTATTCTTATTTCACCGTTACATGAAGGGCATTTTGAAACAATTTTAAAAATATAATCTCCCGATAAAAACTTCCGCTTGGATAATTCTGTACAAGAATCACATTGTTCAACAGTATATGATATCACTGTCTTAATCTTACGAGTCATTATTGAGAGACTCCTAGAGTGTTTCCTACGCCTATAATGAGTATAGTTTCGTTAGGATTTGTATTATCATTAATCATTTCATGGATTTGATTTTTCACATCATCTACCTGATCAATAATTTCTTTTTTTAGCAATGATATTGCATCATTAATTGATTGTTTTATAATTATAGAAAAAATTGGTATGTTATGTTTAGTCGCAATCTCTTCGATCATAAATCTATCAGTCCCAATTCCACCAATAGCTGCACCAAATCCCTGTGCTGTGCTACCAGTTTCTTCGCCCTCCAATTTCAGTGCTGC
>CAZDAA010000026.1:2243-5074 GCA_964503555.1 uncultured Candidatus Nitrosopelagicus sp. | reverse complement strand
CTGACTACCTTATGTAAAAGCTGTAATGTTGTAACAATCTCTAATAGATTTTGAATTTTAGTAACCTCCATCATGTCAATATCAGTAAATAATGATCTAACCTGTTTTCTAGTAACATCTTCACGTGAACGTACAAAATGATCAATTTTGGGGATTATTCCATTAGGATCAATATCAATTGGCATAATAGTAAAATATTCTATGAAGCGATCAATCTTTTGAGATAAATCATCTTTTGGAGAAAGATTTTTTTTGATATATTCGATCAAAGAGTTTCTAGAATCATTTCTAAATTGTTCGAGCTCAGTAATTTTTTTTTTGATATCACTTGAAGTGATGATTAATTGTATACGCTGACCATAAAATACAAAAAGAATAATTGGGATAATCCAAATTAACATCATAAGTGGGTTTGAATCATCACTCATTCCAAAAAATTCGTCAATGCTAAAATTACTAAAATCCACATAGCAAATCATTATACTATAAACATAAACTATTCGTCAATTCACCTCGTGTCATAAGTATCGAATTAGTATTGCTTTTATTATGGAATATAAAAAAACACAACTATGCCTCAGACTAAACCTATAGTAAGCATAGAAAATGTAGTATCTTCTGCATCAGTTGACCAAAAAATGGATCTAAATGAAATAACACGTAATTTCCCTGATGTTGAATATCACCCTGATCAATTTCCAGGATTAGTTTTTCGACTAAAAACACCAAAAACTGCTACGTTAATTTTTACATCAGGTAAAATGGTGTGTACTGGTGCAAAATCTGAAAAAATGTCAAAACTAGCTGTTAAAACTGTTGTTGAACAATTACGAAAAGGCGGAATCAAAGTTAAAAAACAAGCTGTTGTTGAAGTTCAAAACATTGTTGCATCGATTAATTTAGGTGGAAAAATTCATCTTGAACAAGCAGCAAGAACTCTTCCTCGTAGTATGTATGAACCAGAACAGTTTCCAGGTCTTATCCATAGAATGCTTGATCCTAAAACTGTGATTCTTTTATTTTCGTCTGGGAAGCTGGTTTGTACTGGTGCAAAAAAAGAACCTGATGTTTACCGTTCTGTTAATAATTTACATTCACTCCTTGAAGAAAAATCTTTAATGTTTTATGAATAAGTTTTCATATAAAAATAGAATTATTTAATGGCTGTTCCAGGTGGGACATTATTATCCACGGTTAACCAAAATGGTTTACCGTCTACATCTGCAGCCAAAAGCATGCAATTAGATTCAATGCTTGCAATTTTTTTTGGCTCTAAATTTGTAACAACAATGACAGTTTTATTCAATAATTCCTCTGGTTCAAAAAAGTCAGCGCCACCAATTATCACATCTCGTGTTTCATCACCAATATCTATCTGGCCTTTGAGAATCCTTGTTTTACCAGGAATTTTTTCTATAGATAAAATGGTTGCAACTCTAAGATCTAATTTCTTAAAATCTTCATAGGTTATTGTCATAGTTTAATTAAATATCACACTTTAAAATTAATTTCGAAATCAAGACTAATATTTAAAGTGGTTATATTACTAATATGACAATAATAAATTCGTCTATTGATATTAATTCATCAACAGAAAAAGTTTGGGATATAATCTCAGATCTTGATAATGAACCAAAATTTTGGAAAGGCACCAAGGAATCAAAGACTATATCAAAAGATGGGAATGTAGTTAATAGAGAAATAATAATTGCGTTCAGAGATTCTAAATGTACGCAAAAAATCACGTTATATCCCAAGGAAAAAATTCATGCTGAATTTACAGGTGGAATACTTAAGGGTTCGAAGACATTAAACCTAAAATCCAAAGAAAATAGTTTAGATCTTGAAGTCGAATGGGATATTAAAATGTCAGGGCTTGCTGGTATGTTTACAGGTATGATAAAGAAACACGTTAAAGGTGGAACTGAACAAGCCCTTGAATTAATCAAACTAGAAGCAGAGAGTTAGTAGTTTATGGACATAGTACTAGATATTTTCCATTATGCATTTATCGCAATACTAGTTGGAACATCAGCAGCATGGATTGTACTGATTAAATCCATGATTATCACTTTCCAAAAAACACCTGTTTTGGATAAATTTAAAAAAATTGAACATGATCAACCAAAAGTCTCAATAATTTTACCTGCAAGAAATGAGGAAAAATTTATTGATAAATGTCTCAATTCGTTAGTAAATCAGGATTATCCTAATTATGAAATTATAGCCATCAATGATTCGTCTGATGATTCTACTGGAGAAATAATCAAAAAATATGCCAAAGAATTTCCTAACGTTGTATCAGTCGATGCAAAAATGAAACCTGAAGGATGGATGGGAAAAAATTGGGCATGTATGGAAGGATACAAAAAAGCTACTGGTGACTTGTTATTATTCACCGACTCTGATACAAGTCATGTATCTTCTGTCATTTCACTAGCTGTATCACATTTACTATCATTGAAACTTGACGCGTTAACAGTAATTCCAAAAATGTTATGTTTAGATCCAATTACTAAGATCACCTTACCGATGATTTCTATATTCTTGCATACCAGATTTTCTGCATTACGAGTAAATGATTCAACAAAAAATACTGGGTATTTTTTTGGGAGTTTCTTTATTATTAATAAAACAACATATGATGCGGTTGGAACGCATGAAGGTGTAAAAGGAGAGATTATTGAAGATGGTGCGCTAGGAAAAAAGGTAAAAGAATCTGGTTTTAAAATGCGAATGGTCGATGGAAGGCATCTCGTTGATGCAGTTTGGGCTAGAGATTCCTCAACATTATGGAATGCGTTAAAAAGATTAATGATACCATTATATCT
>CAZDAA010000026.1:0-2143 GCA_964503555.1 uncultured Candidatus Nitrosopelagicus sp. | reverse complement strand
AGAACTTATTATATGAAAGATCAAATTCAAAAATCTATTAATGTATAGTATGATTTATAGACAAAAACTTGGTGGTATGTACATTTGACAAAGTCTGTGCCAATTGTAAGTGGATTGATTGGAGCATTTGTTATAGTATTATTTTTCACATTTATTGTTATACCAAATCAAGAAGTATCAACTCCTGATCTGATTGCTTCAAATGGTCATGACGCTACAAAACTTGGTGATGAATCTACACTTTCAGTAGAAAAGAATCTTAGTCTTGTAGAATTATTTGAAAAATCTGAGAAAGGAGTAGTTAGAATTGATGTGGATAAAACTGATTCAATGGGAGAGAGAAACAGTGTAGGATCAGGTTTTATCTTTGATTATTTTGGTAATATTATCACCAATACTCATGTTATTGACAATGCTAGTAATATCACTGTAACATTTCTGGATGGTAGCCAATATAATGCAAGTATTGTTGGTATGGATAAATTCACTGATATAGCAGTGATTAAGGTTCTTGAAGAAAAACCAGATTACTTGCATCCTTTACAAATTGGTGATTCTTCTACTCTGAAAGTTGGGGAATCAGTAGCTGCTATAGGTAATCCATTTGGACTTTCGGGTTCAATGACTTCAGGAATAGTCAGCCAAATAGGAAGGCTACTTCCTTCTCATGATACGGGATTTTCAATTCCTAATGTTATTCAAACTGATGCCGCAATAAACCCAGGAAATTCTGGCGGCCCATTATTGAATATGAATGGGGAAGTAATGGGGATTAATACTGCAATTCAATCTGGAACTGGTCAATCTGCTGGAATTGGATTTGCGGTTCCTTCTAATACAATTTCAAAAGTGGTTCCAGTTTTGATCACAGAAGGAAAATACTCACACCCGTGGATTGGTATTTCTGGTCAAGATATCAATCCAGACCTAGCTAAAATACGTAATTTGGATCATTCAAAGGGATTTTTGATAGTCACTGTCATACCTGATAGTCCAGCAGAAATGGCTGGACTAAAAGGAGTATCAGAAATTGAAAAGATCGGTAATAAAGAATATCCAAAAGATGGTGACATCATTGTATCGGTAGATGGTAAAGAGGTAAGAAAAATCAGTGATATTCTGATTCATTTACAAGAAGAAAAATCAGTAGGAGATGAAATGATTTTGGGTATAATCAGAGATGGTGAACAGATGGATATAATTTTGACATTAGTTGTAAGACCAGATCTATAATAAAATCAAAAATAAATACTAATACATTAGATATTTTACTATGAGTAAATTAGAATTTGATTCTGAACCTTTAAACAAAGTTTTGGAAGGTAAGGAAATCACAAAGAATGATGCATATGATGTATTTTCATATTCAAAGTATAATTCAGAAAAAATTTTCAAAGTGGCGAGCAACCTTCGTGACCAGCATAAGGGAAAAGTTATTTCTTTTTCTAAAAAGGCATTCTTTAACATCGTAAATCTTTGTAGGGATACATGTTCTTACTGCACATACAAAGCTGAAATTGGCGAATCCAAACTTTCAATGATGGATATTAATGATGTAAAAAATCTAGCAAAATCAGCAGCAAAACTCAGATGTGTAGAAGCACTGCTTGTTACGGGTGAAAGCCCAGAGCAAAAATATGATGAAGCGTCAGAATGGCTTAGAAAAAATGGCTTTTCATCTACTGGTGAATACTTGGCTCATTGTTCTGAATTAGTGTTAGCTGAAGGACTCTTTCCCCATACGAATGCTGGAAACCTTAACAAATCTGAGATGAATGACCTGAAAAAAACAAATGTCAGTATGGGGCTCATGTTAGAAAACTCTAGTCAACGACTTTTAGAAAAAGGTATGCCGCACCATGATGCACCAAGCAAGGACCCAAGAGCTAGGATTCAGATTCTAAAAAATGCGGGTGAATTAAAAATACCAATGACCACGGGAATTTTGGTTGGAATAGGCGAGAATGAGCATGAGGTAATTGATTCTCTTTTTACAATTAAAACACTTCACGAGCAATTTGGGAACATACAAGAAGTGATTTTACAAAACTTTGAACCCAAACAGGATACAAAAATGAAAGACCATCAATCTACACCTCAACAATATTTTAAGAGAATAGTAGCGATGGCAAGAATAATTTTA
>CAZDAA010000025.1:0-8193 GCA_964503555.1 uncultured Candidatus Nitrosopelagicus sp. | reverse complement strand
TTATTGACAGGTACTATGACACTATTAAATAATATTTTTAATCAATAAGAAGAATGAAGTTTTTTATCTTTTGTTTCTAAATTGTTAAACTAAACAATGTGAATGACGGTACTCACTCCACGTCGATCAATCTCCATTCCATTTTGCATTTCACTCACAATAACTGTAAATGATATGACATCACGTTGTTTACATTCTTCAGCATTTAGCTTCAGGTTAATGTCCAAAAGATCATATTCTTTATCTGGAATATTTGATTCATCAAAAAATGCTTTGCCAGTTGATTCTATTCTAAATCTTTCCTCTTTAGTGTGAGATGCAAGCTTCGTCTTATTCTTATCCTTACCGGCAGCCTTTATGTTTACATTAATGATTCCAGGTTTTGCTAATGTATAGCCAGATTTTTTGTCGATAAAAACACCAATCTGAAATGGTTTACCAGCTGTAGCCTCTGCCATCTTTTGTGTCCCATCATTCATGACTACATCCACAGCCTTGAAAGATTGTGGAATTTTAGCAATCCATTCATTAGTTCGTTCAATAATCGCAGATATCTCGGTTCGTCGTTTTCTATCTTCTTCCTCTGGTAGTTTGTAACGATCTACCCATGCAAGATAGTCCTTTGATATATCCTTGATAAAATCTATGCAAGTGATTCTGTAACTATCTACATTTGGGGCTCTTTCCGAATCATCAAGTGGAACAAAATCGCCTTCTTTTGGTAATGCCATAAAATTAAGATAATCTTATTATTAAAAAACCCAATCTCAATCAATATATTCAAAGAATACATAATTTCTGTATGATCTTCACAATAATTACAAATGATCTACAAAAAGAACTAAAATCGAACTTGCCACAAATTATGGTCTTATTAAAAAAAAGCCCTGCTATTGCATACAAAACAATAGGCGATATAGGAAAAGATGTTGGAAAAAAATACAATATTGAGTTGTTAGTAAATTTTCCACATAAAGGAAAAATAGAAAATTTTGACATGTATGGAAAACAGGATTTGAGCTTCATTGTGGACATGGAGAAAACAAGTTTTCCCATCAAACGTGATCTGATCAAAGATAAAGCGAAGGAAATTTTCGGGGATATAGAAACAGAAGATGCTTACATGTATGAGGGCAAAGAGGGTGTAAAGGTATTTCTTGGACCAGCAAACGAAAGTGGAAGAAAAGAAGAACGAATTGATATTTTACCGCATTCTTTGCATGTTTGGTATGAGTTTACAGATAAAGTGGAAAAATTTTGTGATTGGCTTTTGGAAAATGTGTATTTAGTGAAAGAGATGGATCACAAAGGAGAAACAAAATATGAGAAATTTAGAGCGGAGAAAAAAGGAGAAAATGTGTAACTATCCTTCTAACTCAGTAAGAATATCTTTCACTTCATAATTATCTGGCTTTACAGATAGGATTTTTTTACAGCATTCAATAACTATGCTATTTTCTTTCAAATGTTGATGCACTCTTAATTTAAGAGAAAGCGCATCTACATCATATTCACTAATTTCTAGAACTCGATCAATGTAATGGAGTGTCATTTTTGGATCTTCAAGGATGTAAAACATACTGCCCATGATAAAAAGAAAATCATGATCTTGAGAATATTTTTCTTCTAGATTATTACCAAGTTCTATTGCTTCTTTAAAATCACCATTCCTGATTAGTTTTCGAAGATTTCTTTTGGGATAAGAGAATAGACCAGTCAAAATTTTAACAACCACATAATGTTATGAAGAAATATTCATTATTCCATTTGATATGAGCCATTGAAGACCTGAAACAAATGCAGAGTCAGGAATCTCTCCATTAGACCACCAGCCCGCATTATTCTTTATCCATGCCGGAATTACATTATCAGAACCCTCCCCCTGCTCGGTTGGTGGTATATTCATAATATCATTAGATATGAGCCATTGAATACCTGAAACAAATGCAGAATCGGGAATCAATCCTTCTGCCCACCAGCCCGCATTATTCTTTATCCAAGTGGGAATAGAAATTTCAGTTTCTGTTGGTGTGGGAGTAAGAGTCTCTAAACTACCAGATCCATTACTACCACTTAGTATATCAATATCAAAAACAATATATCCAAAGAATTCAGGATTTGGAACTATGTATTGTGGTCCAGTTCCATACACTATCAAAGCAAAGTTTTGCAGTCCTGGTTCACCCTGCATTAACCAAAATCGGTTGACCTGTCCTGATGTACTAAAGAATTTATCACGTCCTTCATCTTCAGCCGCAGAAGCAATTGGGACTAATTCCGAATCCACTCTCAATATGTCATAATGAATTTGGTTCTCCCATATGTCACTAGAATAACTCTTCTTAAATTGTATATTAAATTCTAGATCACATCCAATCTTGGGTGTTTCTGGACCATAAAATATGGTTACTTGCATTGTATTTGTATTCGTATTTTGAACTAATTTTTCTTTAACATATTCAGTGGGACAATTTGCATCAGCTTTTTGCTGCTCTGTATCTACCACATTTACAAATGGATTTGTAGAAACATTTTCTTTGTAATCAAATAGAGAAAATTTGTATTCTTGTGGCGGTACTCCTTCCGTTACTTGAACCCATGTACTAGCCTTTACAGGAAATGGAAATTCATCTACTACCCAAATATGACTTGTTATACCACCAGTCTTCCATCCTATAACAATAGTTTCATACTCACCTGATGGGGTGGTTATAGTCTGCAAACCAATTGGTGATACTTGTTCTCCACCGATATTTGCAATCTTACCCCAAGATGGTTTACTGAATGCTTTTGGTCCTTTACCTTCTAAATCAGTTTCTGCAGTAGCAAATGCAGAAAGCCATACTATAGTAGATTTGTATACTGAACGATATGAAGATATGTTATCAGTGCCACCAGTTGGTTCAGGTGCAAGCTTGCCAATATCCATATGTCCTTTTATGACCTTATTTCCATCTTCAACTAATACTTGTACCCGTAATTTGTTTTCATTATCTTCAGTAACCTCCTTTTCTACCCACATTGTAAACCAAAAATCTGTGCAGTCTTTGTACTCCGCATGACATAATTCGTATTTGAAATAATCATTTATCTTTAAATTTTCTCCTGGATACCAAGATCCTGAATGATCCACTCCACCACTTGAAGCTGCTCCACTACCAGCTTGAGGTGTTGTAGAATCTTGAGCAAAAGTTACTGGAAATACAGTCCCTCCAATTAAAATGATCGACAGGAAAAATATAGTGATTTTCGCATAGTACATGTACTCAAGCGTATTAATTGGGTATTAAAATTTTCAAATAAGCAAATATAGGGCTTAAGGATAAGTTTGTGTATATGTGTGAATGTACAAAAATCCACTTTTATGAAGTTGAATTCAAACTGGATGGTATGGTTATAGTTCCTACACACAAAAACTGCGGTGATAAGCTGAATGAAAAACAAGCGGATACATTTCAGGAACAGCTTGTAAAATCATGGGGATTTGAAGAAGAAGAAGAAGCAGAAGATTAGTAAAAAAGTCAAGCTAGTGAAATATTTGTAGAAAAATAAGGAATGATGTTTTAAAGTTGAGAAACTGCTTCTTTACATACATCAGTATTACATTTGCAATCATGACTGCATATACAATGTCCTTGCATTGCACAGTCACATGCATAATCTGGATCGCCTGAATCTGCCTCACAGCCACATGCTTGATCTGTCATGAAATACTGATCCAGAACATGTTTTTAAGACTTTATAAAAAAATCACACATCGTTATATTTTCACCTATAAAATATCAGTTTTATTTGTGTACTAGTCTTATTATTGAATCGATAGTTTCGTGTAATTTATCAGCTTGTGATTCGAACTTGTTTACGTCAAATTCTAAATCGAATGCAGTTTTCAAAATATGAATAAACTCAGGTTTCTTATGAATATCCTGAATTTTGAAAAAGTTGTTTCTGTTGACATAACCCAGATAAAAATAGCAATCAGATAATAATGAATGATTTATCATATAATCATATTTTTTAGTGATAAGCATAGAATGTTGATTTTTTTCTATCATATCGGAAAAACCAATAGTGGACTTGAGCATTCTTGAAAGGAGGGATGGCGTTGCACGTTCTATACCAATTGATTCAGTCAAAATTGATATAAATTCATTAATTTTATTTTTTTTCAGTTCACGTAATTGTTTCAACATATGAGTTGGGGCGGGTTGTTGAAGACCAATTCCACATATTGCATCAGCAATAAAATATGATGATGAGTTAAGCCAACATCCTGCATATGGATCTGTACCTAACCCACTTGTTGCTTTCGTTATGCATACCTGTGATTCTACCAAACAATTGTTTACATATGCATTGAATAACTGCTCCCTCTTTTCTTTAATTTTTGACAGCAATGTCTGTAACTCCCATTGTTCATCGAATAGGATCATCATATTGTCATATAATATCAAAATATCAGGACGGGTTTCTTTTAATGATGCATGATGGATATGGAAAAAAAATCCATCTGATTCAAGAATAGAATCATTTTGATTTTTTTCATCAAATACTGTAATATCGTACTCACAACAATCATATCTAAAATCATGATTACGACATCCTCCAATTCCAATAGGAAATTCTTTTGTCAAGAGTTTCTCTATTATACTTTTGATTTCCAAGTAGAAATCATTGAATCAGATTTTGTATAAAGTTTCAAACTTGAAATTATTAACTAATGATGTAAATGACAAACCTTAGAAAATTATCAATCAGTCTAAAATCCAAATATATTTTTATTAATGAACATGTTTTTGTTTGACATTATACCCATTCGTTTAAATTGTGATTAATTCTCGTTTTACCAAGCTCCTGTGGTGTAGTCCGGCCAAGCATACTGCCCTCTCAAGGCAGTGATCCCGGGTTCAAATCCCGGCGGGAGCACTTGGTTTTTGATTGACCTGCTTAAATAATTCAAGAGTGTTTTAATGATATGACGTTACGTGATTTGTCATTAAAACGTGAATATAGATCAGATAGGGATGATTTATTGGCGGAATTTTTTGTCCCTTGCTTGACTAATTGTATACAATATGACCGAGCAATTGAATTTATATCAATAAAAAGTCTCAGTACATTGGCTTTTGGATTAGATAACATAACAAAGAAACATGCAAAGATTAGACTAATTTCCGGTCATAGATTCGGTAGTTCTGATTTGGATATGCTAAAAAAAATCTACCAGAATGGACATACTCATAGATTTAATGGTAACATGATTCGAGACACCAAAATATCTCATGTACAGAAGGTGATTAAGGACTTTAAACTTGAAATAAAAATTGCAATTCCAAACTCAGAGATGGTAGATGGTTCTTTTGAAGAAAGAATAGGCATATTCAGAGATGAGAATGATGATGTAGTTGCATTTACTGGTACATCTAACGTCACCTTTGATGCCCAAAATAGGAATTTTGAAACCATTGATGTTTTTACATCATGGGATGACAAAATGCGTACAGACACCAAAATTGAAAATTTTGAAAAACTTTGGAATAATGAAACACATTATGTCGAAATGTATGATCTGATGTTTGCAGAGAAAAATAATCTTTTGAAATATACAACAGAATGGGCAGTGGATAAATCTTAACTAGAAATCAAAGTCATTCATATTTATTTTTTCAATATTTTGCTGAAACTTGATTCTTGAAATTTTATAATAGATTATTTCCCCACGGCGTTCAATAACTGCAATTATAGGTTCCTTACCCATACTTGTAATTTCTTGAATCTTTTTTTGTAATTTTCCTATCTTTTCTTGCTTACCCTCATTTAGACCAAAAACTAAAAACTTGGCATTTTTTTCTCCAAAATCTCCCTTATTGTAAACCCTGAAGTCAGATCCAAAACCAAACCCGTCTTTCACAGTATAGCCCCTTGTCCTGAGATCACGATAAATCAAAAAATCAGTTAGTATATTCTCATCTAACTGCCTATAGACTTCTAAAAGAAAGTCAAAGTTCAAATTCTTTTTCCCTTTTAAAACTACTAGTTTTCCAATGTGTAAAAGATAAAGTGATTCGAATGGTTTTAAAATCAATTTGTTGTCTTCCATTTCACCATATCCCTTTAGCTGTAAATCATGCTGAATATCTGGATCTAAAATTAGAGTTTCGTTTTTTATGAATACACCCTGTAATTTTGAATCACTTTCAAAAGCCATCAAAAATTTTGTTATAACTGAGCATATAAGATGTATGAAGACTATCGTTAAAATATGGGCATAAAGGCATCAAAGAATTATGCATGGCGAATGTTATAGAAGAGGTAATGGTCAACCGTACACCAGAAAGGAGTACATAAAAGGTAAACCACAAATCAAAATAGCCAAATTTCATGGTGGACAAAAGGGAAAATATGATTTTTCTGTTCAACTGTTGCTAAACGAGAAACTTCAGATCAGACATATGGCTATAGAGTCAACTAGACTGGCAGCCAATAAGACGCTTGAAAAGACAGTGGGTGAAACAGGCTATTGGTCAAGACTTAGAATTTACCCTCACGTTCTACTTCGAGAGAATAAAATGATTGCAGCTGCTGGGGCTGACAGATTACAAGAGGGAATGCGAAGAGCCTTTGGAAAAGCAGTTAGTTTAGGGGCACGTGTCAAAGCGGGTCAAATCATAATGGAAATGCATGTCAAAAAAGAGCATGTTGATGCAGCAACAAAGGCATTAAAAGCCGCATGTGTAAAATTACCTGGAACCGCAACAATTAATGTGGTTAAACTGTAAGATCAGAAGGACAAACCCAAAAATTCTTTTTCATGTTGTTTTAATATCTGAATGAATTCAGAAAATTCTTCTTCAGTTGGATCCCTTTTTACAATTCTTCTATATTGATAATAAAATGAATTATAGAGTCTTCCAAATATTATCCCATATCTGAATGAATTTTTATCTGATGACAATAATTCCAATGAATTTGTAATAGAGTTAATTTCATTTTTCTTATCAAGTATCTCAAGAATTTTTTCTTCTAAAACTTTTTGGACTTTTTTATCCATGTTAAATATAGTGGTAATATAGTTAAAAAGAATCCGTATCAATCATTACGCTTTAATAGACATTAACAAAATTATCGATCAAGCAGTTGTAGTATAGCTTGGTTATTATGCGAGCTTGCCAAGTTCGTGGCCCGGGTTCAAATCCCGGCAACTGCATTATTTTATGATTTCACATTTTGATGGTTTGCTTGCAAACCAGTTTTTATTATATCTAAAGCGTTTACAGCCCTTTCTGGTTTAGGTAATTGAACCATGAAGACTTTGTCTTGGTTGACTTGGGAATGATCTGGAGGAGATAATGCAAACATTGTAGTATCTGCCAATGCCTCAAAAAAATTAAGAGTGTCATTAGCATAAATCAGAAATTTGTTATGTATGTCTCCATGAGAAAAATCTAATGTTATTTCAACAAACACGTGACCTAATCCATCCTGTAATATGTTAAGATTAGTATCAACAGAGATTGGTTTCCCTTGTATTTTTAGCATCATATCGTCAAATTGCCTATCAGGCAAAATAATTCTTGGAACATTTCTTCCATCAAAATCAAAAATGTCTATATCCTTATGTACACGTTCTAGCATTTGTTCTAGCTCTTTATTTGCCATGTTCTATGATTTGGAAAGTTTCAGAATAACTTTGTCACCAGCACGAATTATGAATGGGGACATGAATGCAGTGATGATAGATATCAAGCCTATCAATGGGAATAAAAAGGCACTAACCATGCCCATATCTACACCTACTTTCACAATTACAATTGAGAATTCTCCACGGGGGGCAGATAATGCAAATGCAGTACGTAATGACTTATTTCTTGGCTGTTTGAATAGCATATTTCCAAAGATATTACCACCCAATTTCATACCTGTGGCAACTGCAATCAAGGCAAATGCAATGAAAATGTAATTTTCTAATTGAGTTATATCCATCAATGCACCAACGGAAACAAAGAAGATGGCTACAAACATGTCTTTGATTGGACTTGATAGAATTTTTGAGACTTCAGCAGATTTTGATTCTGCGATTAAAACCCCAGCCAAAAATGCCCCAATTGCAACGGAAAGTCCTACCACATTTGCTAAAAGTGCATAACCAAAACAAACACCAAGAACACTAAGCAGTAAAATTTCTCTATTTTC
>CAZDAA010000024.1:6296-9040 GCA_964503555.1 uncultured Candidatus Nitrosopelagicus sp. | reverse complement strand
GGTATTCCAACACATACTATAATTCTTGTTGAAGCCATATCCACAACTCTGAGAAAATCTATATGAAGTTTATGATGAATTATTAATCAGTCTTTCAGTTTTTATAAGCAGGTTTTTTATCTCTGTAATTTTTCCTGGTACTGATTCAGGAGAATTTTTCAAGTCCTTTTTTGCCTCATCTATTAGATAAAAAATATTTTTAAGGAAATATTTTGCTGCGTTATCCTCTGTAACCTGATCAGCTAGTATTTTGGCTTGATTTTCAAGACTGGAAATAACTGATTTTAATTGTAAAAGTTTTGCTTGTTGCAAATAATTTGCTTGTTCGATTTTATATTTCAGAATAATGATAATTTTATGCTGATTTACTATCTGATTTGTGGTATTTGCATGAATAATGATTGTTTTAGAATTTTCTAATTTTCCTACAGTATCAGATAAACCCATTTTTTTTGCTGATTCTATTAACTTATTTACATTTTTAGTATATTCTATGGCAAATTGTTTTGCTCTGTCAAATTTACCTTCCTGACTTAGATCATATAATAATTTTTGAATTTCACGTCCTTTGTCTGCAATTTTATCAAGCGTTTGTTGGTTTTGTCCAATATTTCCCTCAGTCAGATTTTTCTTAGCTAAATTCATCAATCCATCTATAGATTCAAAATTGATATTTGCATTCAACTTCAGGCTTACATCCTTTAATTTTTTGATATTCCATTCATATTTTTTAATGGTCTGGATTTGAATAGTACTAGTTTGTAATGGTACAGTTTCTGATTCTAGTCCTGAAATCGCTATTCTAATTTTTTTGAACGTAGTCATAGCAGCATGAAAGTGTTGTTTTGCTGAAACAGCATCCTCATTTTCTGCAGCGTCAGTTAATAGATCAATTTCTTTAAGACCTTTATCATATAGCTGTTGGATTTCATTAGAGATATTACCCATTTTGTTCATATCATTCTTGATATACTGTTTCGTGTGTTCAGTTATCCTTACAAGTATGTCAAGCTGTGATTCAGCACTTACATTATGTGGTATTGTAACAATAGTCATACTTGCAATCAAAAACAAAAGGAAAAAGAAAAATAATTTTTTCATGAGTCATCCTCCAGTGTACTTCTTAATTTGATAACATTCTGAAAATCTTTCTTTACAATTTCTATAATTCCATGTCTTTCTAATCTTTTTACAGCTCTCCACATGGTTGTCCGTGGTTGAAGGAATTTTTTTCGTAATTCACTTTCAAAAACTTGTCCTCCATTTGCTGATATAAAATTAATAATCTCTTTATCATCCTCTCTCAGATCTTGTTTTGCCTTGAAAATTGATTCGGGATCGAGGCTTTGCAGTTTAGGCTCTTCATCTTTCTCAATTATTACAGATGATTTAGTGGTTCCAGATTTTCTTTTTATAACAATTATTACAGCTGCAATTACAATAGATGATACTACACCACCTAATATCCATAAGATTGATGAGTTATCGGTTCCACTGTCTTCAGAAATTGATTCTGCGACTTGAGCAGAAGCTAATGTACTAATGTAATAGCTAATGTTTGTTTGACCTGGGGTAAAAACTAAACGTGATTGCTCATTTTCTACCTCCATACTGATAGGAAAATTATTCATCTCAACAATGACTGAGTCGTTTGGCATTAGTAACGAGTATTCAGATGATGGATCTACAGAAAATTTCCATATTTTCCCAGTTTTAGAAACTAGTTCTTGCGTATCATAATCAATGAAGATATGAGATGCGCCTAATGTTTCAATTGTAATGGAATCTCCCACGGTTTCATAGGATAGTAAGAAACCATTATTATCAATAATTGTAAGATTTTCTAGAGTTGTCCCAAAAAGTTTAGTTGAAAATTCTGGTTCCAACGGATTAGTTTCTAATTCATAAAAAACATGAGTAGAGCCGTCTGAATAAATAGTAAAATCAAGGGTTCGACTAGAACCAAGGGATTGTTGGATTGGTATGCTCAATGCTACAACCACCAAACCTATCACCACTATTGGTATCCTGACCATCGCTGACAGGATATCCGTGTTCCCTACCAAAAGCATTTCCCCCCCCGGAGATTGATGTTTTTGTGCAACAATTTGTTGCAAGTTCATAGCCTAATACCGTAGATTCATGGAGTCGACGATTGTTTGAAATCGTTGGAATTCCTTGATAAAACCAAGGCCTTTTTCAGTTATTTTGAATAGCCTATTTCTTTCATCCCTTCTGGATTCCATCAAGCCAGCGCTAATGAGTTTTTCACACTTATCTAACACAGAATAGTGAGAAAGATTTGCTCTTCGAGATATTGCAGATACAATTACTCCCTGTTGGCCTCCGTCCATGGTAACATCCAAGATATCACCCATGATTCCCATTTCGGATCTGTACTGTTGTTTTGACATGCTTTTGATAATATGATGAGCTTTATCAGGGACATCTTGAAACATCACAGCGGAACGCAAAGCGGAACACCTCAAATGAATGAAAAATCTGCTAAAATGGACGTTTTTTTGCGCGGGGGCGAAATATTTAGAGTGTTTGCCAATTATGTCTGATAATAGATCTTATCTTTCCGAATCAATTCATTCTATCAATGGGTTTCTTGGATATCTTCAAAGATAAGGATGAAAATGAAAACCGTGACGATTTTATGAGAAAATTTGCTGGAATGGAAGAAAATTCGAATTTTGATTCTGAACGAGAGCCTGAACCTGCTCAGGAACCATCATCAT
>CAZDAA010000024.1:0-6196 GCA_964503555.1 uncultured Candidatus Nitrosopelagicus sp. | reverse complement strand
TTCTCAACCTGCTGAAGAACCATCATCATATTCTCAACCTGCTGAGGAATCTACATCATCACAAATTGGAATAGGATCTTTGATGGACAAACGAGCAAAATTGGAAGATGCTATAGATTATGTAGGTTTGATGATTAAAAACCTAAAAGACAAACGAACAAGATTGGAAAAAGATATTGAAGATGAATCAGTGGATATTAAAAATTTAAAAGAAAAGCTTAGTAAAATAAACGAATTCATACAAGAAGAAAATAATGGGTTAGAAGACTTAACTAACAAAAGAGCTGGTGTGGAAAAGGAAGCCGATGAAGTGGGCAATATAATTTACGGCCAACGTGATAAAATTTCAGGTATTGATAAAATATTGGCTGCTGAAGCAGATAAAATTAAAAGATTCAAAGAATCAAAATCTAATTCTGGTTGATCAGTAAGTTATCTATCACATAAAACGTGATGAAGAAGAAGGTTCTGATATCTCTTCTGGCATAGAGGGAAATTTAGCTCCAGCCTGTTGTTCTGCAACGGCACCTGCTTCTTGCAAGATTTTTTCTGATTCAGAATTCATAGCCGTATCAACTCCAAATGAAGCATCACTGCTATGGAATGTTTCAGTCATTAAACCACCTAACATTTCTGCCATGTTGTTAAGCTCTTGGTCTGCACCAGGCATAAACTTGGCAAGTGATGTTTTCATGTTTTTCATTAATCCTATGGTTGGCATCACAGTTACTACTGTATCTCCCAAATCATGGAATGTAGTTAATCGTAATTCAATTTGTTCTATAGCCATTCTTGCATTACCAAGAACACGGCGTACTTTACGAACTTCAGCTAGTTCTTTTGATAATGCCTTAGAAGTGTAAGTATCATGTTGTTGTGTTGCAGTTACAATTCTTTGAAAAATTTTCTCATCTCTACTGTTTAATGATGAGAGCATAGCATCTAATTTTGCAACTTGAGCCTGTAATTTTTTTATGGCGGTTTCTACTCGTGGTTTTAATGCACCGCCTGGTTTAATTATATTATTAATACGTTCAGATATTCCAGCCTTCTGTGGCTTTGACCATTTACTTGAAAGTGAAGTCATGCGATTTTGTGGTAAAATTTGTTATTAGTAGACCGTGTGAATTATGGTTTACAGTTAATTAAAATTCGATGACTAAATTTACTAGTAAACATCACGAACTTTGTGAGTAAAAAACCAATAATTGGAGGCATCATACTAGCAGTCATCATAGGTGTGGTATTTGTTGGAGCCCAGATAAACCCAGATAATCCAGATAATATTCAGTTTGGAAATTCTGATATCTTCCATGTCACTTTGGCTGATCCAGCCTTGTATGAAAATGGAGTTTATGTTGAGGTATTTGACATTGAAGAAGGAACTTATGAGTTTGGATTCGTGCCAAACGGTGATAGTCCGAAAAAACTATCCGTAAAGTTGATGGGAAAAACAATTTCGTTCTATGAAGATTTTGAGTTACAAGGAACTCTAGTTCAGGATGAAATGTCTTCGTGGTATACTTGGGAGTATTTGGGTGAGAAGAATATCAGTTCTGACAAATCACAAAAGGTGAAGATTATCATAGATCCGAATGGAAGTTTGAAAGGACCTGTAAGCATTCAACTCATTCCAATGAAATAAAAAGCCATGTTTTCAATACTAAATTAAAGTGATTATTTGGATAAACAGAAAAAAAATAAGCGGAATGTCATAATCCTGCTTGCATCATTATGGTTGATATCTACACTCCCATTACCATGGCTATTTACTTCACCAGATATTACCCAAGATCAAATAATCAATCTTATGCCAATTATAGGTATAATATCAATTCCATTTATTATACTAGGTATTGCTTGGACATTAAAACCAGAGTTAACAACTTAGGCTTAATTCTTAAACCACGTCTGATTTTCCAAATAATCTATATCCTCTAAAATAGACTCCATTTTTTTGGCGATCGCCATATCTGATTGAAACTGTTCAAACATGTCCTTTTCCTCCTCTTTAGAAATAATCTCTTTCTCTGCTCGCTCAAAAAAATCCTCTTCCTTTGATATATGGTCATTTAGATAAATTGAATAGGTTCTTAGGAACCGCGCTACAGGTTCACTAGAATCTTCTCCATCTTTCCAACGTTTTAGATGAAGGGTAATTTTGTAGGCTATGTTTCGGCTGAACTCATGCTCTATCAACAATGCTCGAATCTCTTTTTTGAGATGATCATAACTAGCAACACAGGGAAAGTATGAATCCTCTTCTCTAGAATAATGAATCGAATCTAAAAACTCTGAAATGATCAAAGTGATCTTTTCCAAATCATGAAATGGAATGGTTTTGCCAGAAGAAATATCGGAAGAACATTTTGAAACTATCTTATCTAATCTTTTGATCTGTTTATGATCATCCCTTAGCGTATCTGTTGCACTCAATAATTCAAAATTTGATATCGTAGCTTATAATTTATTCATAAATGAGCATGGATCTAGTCATATCATTAAATCAAGGTAGCTTGACAGATTCTTGTTTTAAACGACAAAATGGCTTGATTAGGTATGAATTTGGTATTTTTTGCCTTATTGGATGATTTTGTTTCATTTTTCAAGGATGGTGTTTTCTCAAATATTGATTTCAACGATTTTTCTGGTTCTAATGTAAGAGATATGCTAAAGTCATATTTTGAAAAAAACCCCATATCTGAAGCAAACAGGGAACAATTTGATTCAAATTTTCTTCTTCAAGGAATTGTGAATTTACAAAATATTATAGCTGATGTATCATTTGGAGATTCTCTAGTTGCCTCCGCACCAATTTTGCTACTTGCTGCCAGTGTGGTAATAATAATGGGTGTCTTAGGAGAAGCATTCTTCAAAAGAACAGGTATTCCAGACATTTTGTTTTTGATGGTTTTAGGTATAATTATTGGACCGATTTTGGGAATAATTCAACCAGAAGCAGTGTTGCAGATTGTCCCCTATTTTGCAGCTGTAGCGTTGATAGTTATCATGTTTGATGGTGGATTAAATCTTCATATTGGAAAAGTCTTGAAAACTGCACATTTTGCTGTAATTCTTGTAATTGTGGGTTTTGCAGTATCAGTTAGTATTGTTGCTGCGCTTGCTCATTATGGTTTAGGTTGGGAATGGATAGACAGTATTTTGCTTGGTTCAATACTTGGAGGCAGTAGTTCTATCATTGTTTTTGGTCTGCTTAAAAAGATCCACATTTCTGATGATGCCAAATCCATGCTTGGTTTTGAGTCAGCATTAACTGATATTTTTGCTGTGATCATTGCATTCGTTTTATTTGAGGCAATGTTATCTGGAGAATTTAGCCTTGATCTATTAGGGATAACAATAGGAAAAGCCGTTGTAGTTGGTCTTGTGCTAGGTCTTGGTGTTGGCATTCCTTGGATGTTTGTTATATCAAAGCTGAAAAATGCACAACATAGCTACATGCTTACAATCGGCATGGTCTTTATGCTATTTTTCTTAGCCACTTCGTTTGGTGAATCAGGAGCCTTAACAGCTCTCGTATTTGGATTGATGCTTGGAAAAAAGACATACTTTTCACGAATTCTTAAAATCAAATTTCCAGAGGATACCATAGACAATTCTTTGCATAGCCAGGTCACTTTCTTGGTAAGAGCATTTTTCTTTGTTTTTGTAGGCTTGCTAGCAAGCTTTACACAAATAGAATATGTCATTTTTGGTGTTATAGCTGGAATTGCAATCTATATTGGTAGAATAATTTTAACGAAATCAGTTTTGGTTAGAGGTTTTTCTAAACTTGATCGTAAGGTAACTTCTGTGATGATTCCGCGTGGTTTAGCTGCTGCAGTGTTAGCTACATTTCCATTATCAATGGGACTTCCAAATGCTGAAGCGTATCCACAGATAATCTTCTTTGTTGTTATAACATCAGTTATTATTACCACAATTGGTTTGGGTGGTGCAAAAAAAATTCCGCCTCCAGAAAGTCAGGATGGTGGTTATGTTCAGAGCGAAAAATAATTACATCGTAAATGCTTCTTTCAGTCCTTTGTAACGATTCCTAATTGTAACCTCTGTTACATTGGCTGATTCAGCAATATCTCTTTGTGTTTTATCTTCACCATTTTTTACACATGCAAGATATAATGCGGCTGCTGCTAATCCCATAGGATCCTTTCCTGCAGATACCTCATTTTTTTGTGCGGCTTGTAAAACTTTTGTTGCATAACGTTTTGTTTTTTCTTGAATACCAATCCTACTTGCTATACGTGCTACACATTGAACAGAATCAGTAACTGGCATTTTTAGATCTAATTCTTTTACAAGTAATCTATAACATCTTGCAATATCTTTCCTTTTTATGTTTGCAACTTTTTCTACATCTTTAAGATTTCTTGGAGTCTCAGTATCTCTACAAGCAGCATATAATGCTGATGCCATCAAAGCAGAAATTGATCTTCCTCTAACCAGACCTTTGTCTAGTGCTTTTCTGTAAATGTAAGCTGCTTTTTCTATTACAGCATCAGAAATTGCAAGTTTATCTTTTAATCTGTTTAGTTCACTAAATGCCTGTCTGAAATTTCGATCAACAGGTTCATGTACTTGGCTTCTACTATCCCAAGTTCTAAGTCGTTCAATAGTACTTTTCATTGTAGATGTTAATGGTCTTCCAGCTGCATCTTTGTTAGCAGGATTAATGATTGTCGCAAGTCCCATATCATGCATTGTTAATGATGTAGGAGCTCCAGCTCTAGCTCGATCACCATGTTCGTCTTGAGTAAAAGATCTCCATTCTGGTCCAGATTCTTGTACTTTGTCTGTTAATACAAAACCACATTTAGAACAAAACATTTCTCCTGATTCAACATCAGTAACCAAGGTACCCTTAGCACATCTTGGACATTTTTCTTTTGTTTTATTTTTATTTACCATTTTATCTCGGATTGTAAATGTAATCTCATAGACTTTATAAACCATGTACTAAAGGGTGTTTATTTTTTAGGCACAAATGCTGAAATAATTCAGAAAAGCGTGATTTGGTATGTTTGATAAGAAATTTCTGGCTTTTACTTCGTCTATACTGATATTAACCATATTTTTTGTAATTCCCGATTCATATGGGCATGGCTTAGGCTATGAAATTTTGCCACCGGTAGATCTAGGTTCTAAACAAGTTGCGCTTGAAATATCATCTAATATGATAGTTGATACTGATACACGGGAAATATCGTTTACGCTGTTTGATACATCTGATGGAGTAACAATTAACGATGTCACGTTTTTCATTATGGCAACAAAACAAAATGAAACATTGTTTGATGTAAGTGGTCAAAGAGATGATGGCATATTTGTTATAAGATTAATTCCTACTGAATCAGAAAATATCATAACTAGTGAAGAAGACACGGATTTGCTTAGTTCAATATTGGGTCCTAACAAAATTATGAATGTGCATGGAAATACATTCCATTCAGGTGGGTTATATAATTTTAAAATATTAATAACAACAGCTGAAGGATATACAAATTTCCTTTCTCCGCCAATTGATTATGATGCAGGAATATCTTTCCCTGATACAACCTATTATGATATAGATGATCCTAATTTTGGACAACAAAAATTAGGTATAGTTACATATTATGATCAAACTGAAAATGATTTTAATTATAATAAACAAAATCGGGTAATTAGCTATTCTATGCCATTTGATTGGTCCGAAGAAAATATTGAACAGGTATCAGTAATACACCAGGAACTCCTTGTTCCAAAAATGTTTGGAGATTTAATGGTAAAAGATTTTTCGGCAAAAGTTAATGGTTTAGATATATTAGATGATGATATCACCGTGGATGATTTCTCTGACGAAAATCGAATTGTACATTTAGTGATAAGTCAGAAAGAGATATCAGAGTTATCTCAAAAATTACAAAATTCAAATGAGATTAAATTTGATATTAAACCAAAAGATGAAAATTTACTCGGTACAGTTACTGAGAATGGTCAGTTTAAAATAAGTTTGAGTTGGGATCCATTAAAAATAGAATCGGGAGGAAAAACTACATTTGTATTTGATATTCTTGATGTATTTTTGTTAGATAAACCTGTTTCAGCAAGTTATGACCTATCAATTATTTATGATGGAAAAAAGCTTTTACAAAAAAATGGTATTAGTACTGATTTAAGAACTGAACATAATACA
>CAZDAA010000023.1:0-9130 GCA_964503555.1 uncultured Candidatus Nitrosopelagicus sp. | reverse complement strand
CATCATTTTCAGGCTGTCCGATTTTATTTTGTATTATTTTTCTAAGATCTTCATCACTTGTATTTTTAGAATCTATTCCCAAAGTTTTAGACATCATATCTAACTTCTGTCTTTCATTTTGTACAGGACCTGAAACCTCAAAATTTTCCTTTGTCACATCTTTCATTTGTTTTTCAACTGTATCTTTTGCTTTTTTATATTCACCCACAATCTTTCCTATTTTTTTTGCTGTTTCAGGAAATTTGTTTGTGCCCAATAGTAAGATTAATGCAGCGAAAATAATTATTAGCCATTCACCACCTATGATATTTAATGAATATTCTATCATAGAATTATTCTTATTGTTATAAAATTAAAGATTTGGATTTTTGAATTTACTTATATGCAGCAATCATCACTGCACCACCCATTAGATCCTTTTCAAATTCAATCTTTGAAAATTTTTCATTCAGGAGTGATTCTAGTTTTCTATTTTGTGGCCAGAGTCTGTATGTTTCATAAAGTGCCGCAAATTTTAATCCAAGTTTCCCGCCAATTGTATATGCAATAATTGGTAGAATTGTTTTCAAATATAATGAAACGCCAAATCTAATTATTGGATTATCCGGCTTACCTAAATCAACTATGACCCACTTACCATCTTTTTTTAAAATTCTATGAATCTCTGAAATTGCTATTTTCAAACTAATTGCATCACGTAATGAATAACCAGAAAGAACTGCATCAAATTGTTCATCTTTAAATGGTATATGCTCAAAAACACCGCAAGCCACTTCAGGTTTTTTCTGAAATAATCTATTTGTATTTTTTAACATTGGTACTAATGGATCATATAACATCACATGAATATCACCATTGGTTACATCTATTGCAGTCTTTGACATATTACCAAATCCTGAACCAGCATCAAGTACAAAATCACCTTTTTTTATTCTGCCTTTTATGGCCTTATTACGATGTTCAGAATCCTTTCCTAATGAGATATACGAATTTACTTTATCATATATTGGAATAATATCCTGTAGAACATCTAATACTTCTCCCCAATAACTTCCTAAACCCACACTAATGCTACTATATCTGATATTATATTTTATATGATATACTACTTTGCGGGTGGATCATTTTTCCCTTGAACATATTTTTTCAATACATCACTAGGGATTTTTTCTATGATTTGTGTGCTCAACATGATCTTTGACATTTTGATATCTTCTGTACTACTTTTGTCATTCTTGAGATTTATAGCAGAGATTGCTAATGATATAGCATCATCCATGGACATATCTTTTCTATAATTCTTCTCCAAAAAATTAGTAACATCTTCTGATGTACCACCAATCGCAACTGCAGAATATGAGACATATGTACCACTAGGATCAGTAACAAATATTCTAGTTCCCTTTTTATCAATTCCAGCAACAATTAGTGCAACACCGAAAGGACGAACACCTGAGTATTGTGTATATTGATGAGCTTGATCAGCTAAATGTTTTGCAACTGTTTCCACTTCAACAGATTCATCATAAGTCAGTTTATTACTTTGGGCAAAAAATCGTGCTGTATCAACCTGAACACGTGCATCAGGAATATACCCTGCTGCTGCTACACCTATATGATCATCAACCTGAAAAATTTTTTGAGTTACATCTCCAACTTGAAGATCACGAGTTTTTTCCTCCACTGCAAGTATTATACCATCCTTACATTGTATACCAACTGCTATGGTTCCTCTTTTTACAGTTTCAATAGCATATTCAACCTGATAAATTCGACCATCCGGTGAATACATTGTAGGTGTCATGTCATAACCACGTGATGCCATCATAATATCTGAATTAAAATAGAAGTCAATTTAAGGGTTAGTTATTCTAAATTGAAATTTTTATTCACTTTCATATTATTATCTGTTTGAGTGTGTTAAAATACAGAAACAACTCTATACATAATATGGAAAAAAATTTAGAGCAATTTCACAATCAAAAATATATCAATCTTGAAACATACAAGAAAGATGGATCGCCTGTTAGAACACCTGTTTGGTTCGTCATTGATAATGATCTATTATATGTAATAACTAGAGAGCATACGGGTAAAGTTAAGAGACTCAAAAATAACCAAAATGTTAGAATTGTTAGCTGTTCCTTTCAGGGAGAACCTAAAAATGAATGGGTCAAAGGTATGGCACAGATAATTACAGATGAGAGTGCAGATAAAATTATCAAGCTTCGTAAGAAAAAATATGGTTTTGCTGTGAGACTAACTGGTTTAGTCACATCTCAAAAGGGTAATCTTATTGTGTATTCTATTCAGTTGATTGACTAGTATTTTTTAGCATCTAATTATTTTTTAAAAAATCTGATTTTACTAGAGACATTTAAATACAAATTTAAATTAAATCTGATCCATCTTGACTCAAGCTGACCCATTTGAGAATGCAACAAAACAGGTTATTGATGCATGTAATGTTTTAGGAATAAAGGATAAGGGTACAAGAGATTATCTAGTAATGCCAAATAGATTTCTTCGTGTGAAAGTTCCAGTAAAAATGGATAATGGTAAAATTCGTGTTTTTACTGGATTTAGATGTCAACATAACAACGATAGAGGTCCATACAAGGGCGGTATCAGATATTTTGATCCTGAAGGTGGTGTAAAGTATATGGAGCGTGAAGTAATGGCTCTTTCATCTTGGATGACATGGAAATGTGCTGTTGTTGATGTACCACTTGGTGGAGGTAAAGGTGGAATTTTTGTAAATCCAAAAAAAGAAAAATTAAGTGATGGAGAAATGGAAAGATTAACTAGACAATTTGCTTCAAAAATAGCGGAAGTAATAGGTCCACAAAAAGATATTCCAGCACCCGATGTTTACACAACTGGAAGAGAAATGACTCAGATTATGGATACATTCACAAAAATGAGTGGTAATAATTATTCACCAGGAACAATAACAGGAAAACCAATTCCTGTTGGTGGTTCACTTGCTCGAAATGTTGCAACTGGTTTAGGAAATGCATATTGTATTAGAGAAGCAGCAAAAATTTTGAAGATGAAACTCAAAGGAGCAAGAGTTGTTTTACAAGGATTTGGTAACGCATCTACATTTTCTGGTGAATACCTAGAAAAGATGGGCGCAAAATGTATTGCGGCAAGTGATTCTAAAGGCTCTATTCTTGTCTCTAAGGGATTTAAAGTGCAGAAACTTCTTGATTGGAAAAATAAGAAAGGTACAGTTGTTGGATTTCCAGGAAGTAAGAAAATTTCAACTGAACAATTACTCACTACAAAATGTGAGATCTTGGTTCCAGGTGCACTTGAAAACCAAATTACTGCATCAATTGCAAAAAAACTACAATGTAGGATCATAGGTGAGGCTGCAAATGGCCCAACATTACCAGAGGCAGATCCAATTCTTTACAAGAAAAAAATTTTTGTCATTCCAGACATCTTGGCAAATTCTGGTGGTGTGTGTATATCATACCTAGAGTGGGTACAAAATAATATGGGATATTATTGGTCGTTTGATGAAGTTGCAAAGAAAATGGAATCAAATATTGTTAGAGGGTTAAAAGACACTTATAATATTTCGAAAAAACATAAGATCGATAATAGAAAAGCCGCTATGGTGTTGGCAGTTGATCGTGTCTTAGAAGCCTTTAACCATAAAGGCATCTGGCCATAATTTTAAACGTGTTATTCTTTCTAGATATTTTTATTCATTTACATATCAAACATATAATGTAATTCAAAAAATCTATCATATGACTGAGATCCTTGTTATTCAGAATGCAGCCATCGAAGGAATTGGTCAATTAGGTAAGATGCTAGAAAATGATGGTTATACACTCAAAACAATCAATGCAAAACAAGAAAAAATACCTCAAAAAAAGTTTCCTTTTCTTATAATATTAGGTTCACCCGACAGTGTAAATGATAATCTATCACATTTTGCAGATGAACTAAAACTTGTGAAAGACTATGTTTCAGAAAACATTCCAGTACTGGGAATTTGTTTGGGCTCCCAATTATTAGCAAAAGCGTTTGGGTCTAAAATTTATCGCGGAGAAAAAAAAGAAGTTGGGTTTTATCATGATATTATTCCAGAAAACCAAAACCAGTCAAAAATATTTTCTAATTTTAGAAAGCCTTTTTCAGTTTTTCATTGGCATAATGAAACATTTGATCTACCAAAACATGCAATTAGATTAGCATCTTCAATAAATTATCCTAATCAGGCTTTCAAAATAGGTAGTGCAGTGGGAATTCAATTTCATTTGGAGATTGATGAATCAACAATCAATCTTTGGCTAAATACTACTAAGGAAGATATTTCCAATACACATGTGCAAAATGTGAAAGATGAGATACCAAAATATCTTACTATGATCGAAGGAAATATGATGAATTTTTATAAAAATCTGAAAAAAGAGTTTTCCTTATGACCAAAGTTTAATATATTGAAAAATTTTTTTATCGATCTATTATGAATAGTATTACAAAAATTTTTGATGATACAATTCAAACTGATCATAAAGTAATAACTGAAGAAGCAGCGAAATCAATTTTAAAAAAATATGGAATTAAAGTTCCTGGATTCGCTCTAGTAAAATCTACTAACGAAGCAGTAAAGGCTGCAAAAAAAATTGGATTTCCATTAGTAATGAAAGTTGTATCTCCACAAATTCTCCATAAAACTGATGTTGGTGGTGTAAAAGTTGGAATAGACAATGTTGCAGATGTCAAAAAGACATTTAATGACATGTATGGTCGTTTATCCAAGAAAAAAGGTGTAGATGTAAAAGGAATTCTTTTGGAAAAGATGATTCCAAAAGGTGGAGTTGAACTAATTGTTGGTATACAAAGCAATCCACAGTTTGGTCCAATGCTTATGGTTGGTTTGGGTGGTGTTCTTACTGATATTCTTAAAGATGTTGCATTTAGAATGCTCCCAATTACAACATCTGATGCAAAATCAATGCTAAATGAATTAAAAGGATCAAAACTTCTCAAAGGATTCCGTGGTAGTGCACCAATTGATACAAACATGGTTGCAAAGGCACTAGTCCAAATTGGAAAGATGGGAGTTGATAATGCCGATTACATAAACAGTATTGACTTTAATCCCGTAATTGTATATCCAAAATCTTACTTTGTAGTAGATGCAAAGATCATTCTAAATAAAGAATTAAAAAAGAATTCAATCTCAAAAGCAAAACCAATCATTACATCAATGGAGAAATTCTTTACTCCAAAATCAGTTGCATTAGTTGGTGCATCTGCAACACCAGGGAAAATTGGTAACTCTGTCTTAGATGCGTTAGGTAAACAAGATTACAAGGGTAAAGTATATCCAATTAATCCTAAACAAAAGAAAATTCTTGGAATCAAATGCTATCCTTCATTAGAATCAATCAAGGCGAAAGTTGATCTGGTTGTTGTCTGCGTTGATCTTTCAGCATGTGGTCCAATCATGAAAACTTGTGCAAAGAAAGGAATTCACAGTGTTGTAATAGTTTCGGGTGGCGGTAAAGAGCTTGGTGGTGATAGGGCAGCTATGGAGGCAGAGGTAAAAGCATTATCATTAAAACACAAAATTCGTGTAATCGGTCCTAACTGTATTGGAATGTTTAATGCAGCAAATAGACTTGATTGTGCATTCCAAGGACAGGCAAGAATGGTTCGTTCAAAATTAGGAAATGTTGCATTCTTCTCACAAAGTGGAACAATGGGAATTAGTATGTTGGAGAGTGCAGATTTGTTTGGTTTATCAAAAATGATTAGTTTTGGTAATCGTTCTGATGTTGATGAAGCAGATATGATATGGTATGCTGCAAATGATCCTCAAACTAAAGTAATTGGACTTTACGTTGAAGGATTTGGTGATGGTAGAAAATTCATAAAAACTGCAAAACGTGTAATGAAAGAAAAGAAGAAACCAATTGTAATTTGGAAGAGTGGAAGAAGCGAGGCAGGTGCAAAACAAGCCGCATCACATACAGGTTCTCTCGGTGGTGATAACGCAATGATTATGGGTGCATTCAAGCAAGCAGGAATTATTTCTGTTGATAGCTATCAAGAATTAGTTGGTGTATTGAAGGCAATGGCATGGCAACCTCCTGCAAAGGGTAATCGTGTTGCTATGACTAGTAATGGTGCTGGTCCAATGATTGGTGGAATCGATCATTTAGAAAGATTGGGTCTTACTATAGGAAAGTTAACACCAAAAACTCGCAAAAAAATAAAGGATCATTTTCCACCTACAGTTCCTATTCATAGTGGCAATCCGGCAGATGTAGGTGGTGGTGCAACCGCAGATGATTATAGATTCGTTATTCAACAATTTTTAGATGACAAGAATGTTGACATTGCAATGCCTTGGTTTGTATTCCAAGACGATCCTCTTGAAGAAACAATTGTTGATCATCTAGCTGGACTTTCAAAGAAAAGAAAAAAGCCAATTTTGTGTGGTGGAAATGGTGGTCCATATACTGAAAAAATGATAAAATTGATTGAAAAACACAATGTCCCAGTTTACCAGGACCTTCGAACGTGGGTTGCCGCTGCATCTGCGTTATTCCACTGGGGTTCTGTTAGAGGTTAGAGATAACATTTAATTTCATCATAGAAGTGTTTTCATTATGTCTCTCTTAACAGTAAAAAATGAAGAAGGAATATGTACTGTTACGATTAACCGTCCTGAAAAATTAAATGCAATGAACATTGATGTTGCTAAGGAAATAATCACTACCTTCAAGGATCTAGATAAAGATGATAATGTGAAAGTAATTATTTTAACTGGTGAAGGTGACAAGGCATTTTCTGCGGGGGCTGATATAGAATATATGTCAAAAATATCGTCAGAAGAATCTGAACGATATGCAAAACTTGGACAGGAACTTACAGCTACTGTTGAAAATGTAACAAAACCAACTATCGCTGCAGTTAATGGATTTGCTTTGGGTGGTGGATGTGAACTTGCTATGTCTTGTGATATTAGAATTGCATCAGATAATGCAAAAATTGGTCAACCAGAAGTAACGATTGGAATACCACCTGGTTGGGGAGGAACACAAAGATTAATGAGAATTGTGGGAATTGCAAAAGCAAAAGAACTTGTTTTTACTGGGAAAGCAGTTAATGCAAATGTTGCAAAGGAGATTGGTCTTGTTAACCATGTATATGAACAAGCAGTCTTAATGGACGAATCTCTAAAAATGGCAAAAACAATAGCTGCAAACGCTACTCTTGCTGTTCATATGTCAAAAACTGCAATAAACAAAGGAAGAAATGCGGATTTGGATACTGGCTTGGGTGTTGAATTACTTGCCTGGCGAAATTGTTTTTCAGATCCTGAAAGAGAGGAAAGGATGACTAATTTTGTTAATAAGGGTAAAAAATAAACAGACTTCTTATTTTATTCCTAGTATGTTTAATATGAAAAGGTTATTATAATTTGAACCAACCAGAGTTGAATATATGACTACAGAACAAAGTCACGAAGCATCTGCTGAACATTCATGTGGATGTGGACACGATCATGGAGAATCTCATGAATCTCCAAAACCTCAAGAAGTAGTTGTCGAGTCACCACAACCTGAAACACAATCAGGAAAATTGATCACAATCACTGAGAAAGCAGCAGAAAAAATTTCAGAATTCATGAAAGAAGAAAAGGAGAGCCCACAGTTCCTTAGAATATATGTTCAAGGCGGTGGTTGTTCTGGACTTTCTTACGGAATGGGTTTCGAGAAAGCAGCAGAAGAAGATGATCTAACTATTGAAGAAAATGGTGTCAAAGTAATAGTTGACACTTACAGTCAGGAACATCTCAAGGGTGCAAATGTGGACTATATTGAAAGTCTCATGGGATCTGGATTCAAAATCAATAATCCTAATGTTACCAAATCATGCTCTTGTGGTTCATCGTTCAGTACTGAATAATCATTTTTTCAAATTTTATTTTATTTTATTATAGAAAGTTACCCTTGATCCACAAGCACTTATAACTATCATTGAAGACTTAAATATATTGAATAAAATGGAGATGAAAATTAATTGCCGTACACTGGAATCGTCAAGTATCATGTTAAACTATCATTCGATGTCGATGGTCTTGTCGAACGTGCAGACATCATAGGCGCTATATTCGGACAAACTGAGGGTCTTCTAGGCCCTGAGATGAATCTGAATGAGCTCCAGCGTGTTTCTAAGGTTGGAAGAATAGAAGTTACTACTACTTCTACTGAGAACACTACAAATGGTAACGTACTTCTACCTATGAGTACTGATGTTGATACCTGTGCACTGATATCTGCTGCAATTGAGAGTATAGATAAAGTTGGTCCATTTGATTGTAGTTTCAAACTAGATGCAATAGATGATGTACGTGCATCAAAAAAAGAAGATATTGTACGCAGAGCAAAAGAAATCAAACAGAAATGGTCCACTAAATCTGTCAGTGAAGGTGACACTATGCTGAAAGACGTGCATGAAAGTATCGCAGGAAAAGTTACCACTTATGGTCCAAATAAACTTCCATGTAGTACGGGAGTTTTTGATTCACCATGGATAATTTTGGTAGAAGGAAGAGCTGACATCTTAAACTTACTTAGAGCTGGATTTGATAATGCTTTAGCAATGAATGGTGCAACTATAGATGAATCTATTAAAGAAATCTGTAAATCCAAAAAGAAAATTGTGGCATTTTTGGACGGTGACAGAGCTGGTGGATTTATTCTAAAAGAACTCAAATCAGTTGTTAATGTAGACATTGAATTACGTGCTGATGATGGTGTTGAGGTGGAAGAGCTTACCCCTCAACGTGTAGCAGATATCCTAAATGATACTAAAATTGAAATGCAAAAACTAGGTACTAGTCCATCTGCAATGAATGAAGATGATAAATCATTGGCTACCGTCATAAGTAAAATTTACCCAGATCTAAATGAGACACTAGAGTCTGTTGCATTAGATGATAAGGACAATCAATTATTCAAAATTCCTATCAGTGAATTAGTAGATAAACTATCTACGCAAACTGGTGTAAAAATTCTAATTTTGGATGGAATAATCACTCAGAGATTATTAGATAATGCAAAAACATCTGGTATTGGGTGTATAGTTGGTC